>JBASTF010000442.1:0-2648 GCA_049274755.1 Rubrivivax sp.
CAACTGCACCGCCAGCGGCTCCAGCACCAGCACATGGCGCACGCCGTCGGCCGGCGCCGCCGGTGCCAGCGCGATGCGCGCGAAGCCTGACTCGACCCGCCGCTCCACCGTCAGCACCTGGGCCACCGCCAGCCCCGGCGGGTAGATGCCGTCGACACCGCTGGTCTGCAGCTCGTCGCCCGGCTGCACATCGGCATTCGCCGAGGTGAAACGCAGCTCCATGCCGCCGGCCGTGTTGCTGCCGCCGAAGGCCGCGCTGCGCTGCTGCGTGCGCAGGTTCAGCACCGGGATCGCCGCGTCCTTGTCGGCCAGCAGCGTCACTTCCGAGGTCAGCGCGTAGACCCGTGTCACCTGGCCCAGCACACCGGCTTCGTTGATCACCGGCGAGCCCAGCGCCACGCCCTGGGCCAGGCCGCGGTCGATGAAGAGCTTGCGCGAATAGGGGTCGGCGGCTTCGTACATCACCTCGGCGGCCTGCGACTTCACGCTCAACGCCGGCTTCAGTTCCAGCAGCGCACGCAGGCGCTGGTTCTCCTGCGCCAGCTGCTGGGCACGCGCCAGCTTCTCGGCCTGCGCCGCCAGCTGTTCGCGGGCGCGGTGCTCCCCCTGCAGCGCCGCGCGCAGGCCCTGGAAGTATTCGGCGCTGCCCGACACCATCTCCAGCGGCACCTGCAGTGCACGCTGCGCCGGCAGCAGCACGATGGCCAGCGCCGAGCGCAGCGGCGCGACAACCTTGAAACGTGCGTCGGCCACCATCAGGAAGATCGCCAGCGCAGAGAAAAAGACCAGCTTGCTCAGCGCCGACGGGCCCTGGCGGAAAAAGGGCGGCGGCGTGCGGTCGAGCGTTCCCAGCGGCATCGCGGTCGCTCCGGGCGCGGCGGCCCGCTATTCGGAGGTGAAGATCGAGCCCAGCCGCTCCATGCGCTCCAGCGCCATGCCGCAGCCACGCACCACGCAGGTCAGCGGGTCCTCGGCCACCAGCACCGGCAGGCCGGTTTCTTCGGCCAGCAAGCGGTCCAGGTCGCGCAGCAGGGCGCCGCCGCCGGTCAGCATCATGCCGCGCTCGGCGATGTCGGCGCCGAGTTCCGGCGGCGTCTGCTCGAGCGCGTTTTTCACCGCGCTGACCATCTGGTTCAGCGGGTCGGTCAGCGCTTCCAGGATCTCGTTGGAGCTGATCGTGAACGAACGCGGCACCCCTTCGCTGAGGTTGCGGCCCTTCACTTCCATCTCCTTCACCTCGCTGCCGGGGAAGGCCGAACCGATGTTCTTCTTGATGGACTCGGCCGTGGGCTCGCCGATCAGCATGCCGTAGTTGCGGCGGATGTAGTTGATGATGGACTCATCGAACTTGTCGCCGCCGACGCGGATGCTGCCCTTGTAGACCATGCCGCCCAGCGAGATGACGCCGACCTCGGTGGTGCCGCCGCCGATGTCGACGACCATCGAGCCCGAGGCTTCGCTGACCGGCAGCCCGGCGCCGATGGCAGCCGCCATCGGCTCTTCGATCAGGTAGACGTCCGAAGCGCCGGCGCCCAGCGCCGATTCGCGGATGGCGCGGCGCTCGACCTGGGTCGAGCCGCAGGGCACGCAGATGATGATGCGCGGGCTCGGGCGGGTCATCGAGCGCGGGTGCACCATCTTGATGAACTGCTTGAGCATCTGCTCGGTGACGGTGAAGTCGGCGATGACGCCGTCCTTCATCGGCCGGATGGCCTCGATGTTGCCCGGCACCTTGCCGAGCATGGCCTTGGCCTCGGCACCGACGGCCTGGATGGTCTTCTTGCCGTTGGGGCCGCCTTCGTGGCGGATGGCGACGACCGAGGGCTCGTCCAGCACGATGCCCTTGCCACGCACATAGATCAGCGTGTTGGCGGTGCCGAGGTCGATGGCCAGGTCGGTCGAGAAATAGCGACGCAGGGATGCGAACATGTCGGGAGAAAGCGGGTCGGGGGCGGTGCCGATGGGGGCGCGATGGTGAGGGATCGCCAGGGGCCGACAGGGCTTGTGGGTAACCGGGGATAATACCCGAAGCCCCCCTGGTTCCCAGCCTCTGCGAGCCAGCATTTACAAGCCTCACAAGCCCACGACATGGCCCTTTCGCCGGATGACGTGAGCCGCATCGCCCACCTGGCGCGCCTGGAGCTGCGCCCCGACGAAGCGGCCGCGATGCTCACGCAGTTGAACGACTTCTTCGGCATCGTCGAGAAGATGAGTGCCGTCGACACCAGCGGCATCGAGCCGCTGTACACGCCGCTGTCGGCGGTGCAGGACGTGCAGCTGCGGCTGCGCGACGACGCCGTCACCGAAGCCGACACCCGCGAGGCCAACCAGCGCAGCGCGCCGGCTGTCGAGGACGGGCTGTTCCTCGTGCCCAAGGTGATCGAATGACGGCGCCGCTGCACACGATGGGCGTGGCCGACCTGGGCCGCGCGCTGCGCAGCAAGCAGCTGTCCAGCAGCGAGCTGACGCAGCACCTGCTGGACCGGCTGGCCATCCATGCCGATCTCGGCACGGCGCTGGCGAGCAGCCGTTCGGCGCGCGCGATCTGGGCTGGTCCGAGCGTACCGGTTGCCAGCAGCGGCGGCTTGGGCACGCCGCTCGACAGGCCGACCAGCGCCACCGGCCCGCGCCGGCGCAGCGTCGGGAAC
>JBASTF010000443.1:0-2368 GCA_049274755.1 Rubrivivax sp.
GTGCAGCACCGCGTCGGCGGCGGCCACCGGCTGCTCCATCGGGAACAGGTGGGTGCCGTCCAGCCAGCTGATGCGGCCGCGGGTGACGGCACGTGTTTCGGCCAGGCCGACCTGGCGCACCTCGGTCGAGCGTGTGCCGCCGATGAAGGCCACCGGGCAGCGTGGTGGGTGCCGCTTCAGCAGCGTGCCGAAGTGGTGCGGCAGCGTGTTGTAGAAGCGGGTTTCGACCTCGCGGCGAAAGGCCAGGCGCACACCGTCGGCCCCGGGCTCGGCTTCGATGCCGGCGGCCACATAGTCGGCCAGCACACGCGGGTCCCAGCGTGCAAACAGCGACTTGGCGGCGTAGTGTGCGTGGGCGGCCTCGGCCGAGGCCCATTGCATGCGGCGCGACTTCGACACCCGCCCCGGCGACACCCGCCCCATCAGCCTGGCCGCCTTCATCACCTGCACGCTGTGTGCGCGCCAGCCGGCCAGCACCGGTGAATCGATCAGCACCAGGCCGGCCGCCAGGTCGGGGCGCTTGCAGGCCGCCAGCAGGCTGAGGTAACCCCCCAGCGAATGGCCGACGAAGTGCACGGCCTGCCCCGGCGCTTCACGTTCGACGAAGTGGATCAGTTCGTCGCGGCTGGGCCGCCAGTTGCTGACCACCGGGTAGCGTGGGTCGTGGCCGAAACGCGGCAGCGCCAGCACATGCCAGCCGGCGGCGCGCCAGTGTTCGAACAGCAGCCGGTAGGTGCCGGCGGGAAAGCCGTTGGCGTGCGAGAAGACGAGGGTGCCGGGCATCAGACGATGCGCTCGCCCGGGTGCGTGATCTTGCGCATGGCCCCGAAGCGCCCGCTGTCGCCGGTGAGCAGCGGGTGCTGCGTGTTGCCGCCGTCCCAGCGCGGGTCGTCGATGCCTTCGAACACCTCGCGCAGGCGCTGGCCCCAGGTGCCGTGGATCATGCGGAAATACGGGTTCTGCTCGTCGATGCAGACGATCTGGTCGCAGCGCAGGCTGCCGGCGCGGTAGACCAGCAGGTCCAGCGGCAGGCCGACGCTGAGGTTGGACTTCAGTGTCGAGTCCATCGACACCAGCGCACATTTGGCGGCTTCGTCGAGCTGGGTTGCCGGCGTCAGCACACGGTCGAGGATGGGCTTGCCGTACTTGCTTTCGCCGACCTGGAAGAAGCAGGTCTCGCGTGTGGCCTCGATGAAGTTGCCGGCCGAATAGACCAGGAACATGCGCATGGCCTCGCCGCCGATCTGGCCGCCGAAGATCATGCTGGCATTGAAGTCGATGCCGCTGGCCTTCAGCGAGGGCCCGTCCTGCGAGTAGACACGGCGCACGGCGCTGCCCAGCACACGTGCGGCGTCGAACATGCTGGTGGCGTTCCAGATCGTGATCGGTTCCTCGTCGCCGTTGTCCAGCTTCTCGACCTGCAGGATCTCGCGCACGCTTTGGCTGATGCTGAGGTTGCCGGCCGACAGCATCACCATGAAGCGGTCGCCCGGCTTCTCGTAGACCATCATCTTGCGGAAGGTGCTGATCTGGTCCAGGCCCGCGTTGGTGCGCGAGTCGGAGAGGAAGACGAGGCCGGCATCCAGGCGGATGCCCACGCAGTAGGTCATGGCACGAACAGGCTGAGGCGGCGAAGGCCGCTAGCCTACCAGCACCCCAACCCGGATGTTCCGCCAAGGCGGGTCGGCAGCCTCGGTTTTCATAGGCATCTGACGCCCATGAGAACCGAGGACTGCCGATGCCAGGGTGCACCGACGAGGCGATTCGACGGGCATCTCAGTCGCGGGACAGATCGACCCGGGCCAACGGCAGAATGACTGTTCGTCATTCGCGCGCGGGCAGCGCGTTCGACGCCTTGTCGCGATAGACCAGCAGCCGCAGTGCGTTGAAGACCACGAGCAGGGTCGAGCCTTCGTGCACTGCCACAGCAGCGCCGATGCCCATGCCCATGATCGTCGCCGGCACCAGCACCGCCACGATGCCCAGGCTGACGAAGACGTTCTGCCGGATGATCGACCGGGTGTGCCGGCTCAGGCCCACGGCAAAGGGCAGGTGCTTCAGGTCGTCGGCCATCAGCGCCACGTCGGCGGTTTCCAGCGCCACGTCGGAGCCGGCCGCGCCCATCGCAACCCCGACGGTGGCGTTGGCCATCGCCGGTGCGTCGTTGACGCCGTCACCGACCATCGCCACCGGCGTCTCCTGCTTCAGCTTGCGGATCGACTCGACCTTGTCCTCGGGCATCAGGTCGCCCCAGGCTTCGTCGAGGCCGACATCGGCGGCAATCGCGCTGGCGACCTTCTGGTGGTCGCCCGAGATCATGATCATGCGCTGGATGCCGAGCTCGCGCAGCTGCTGCAAGGCCTGCCGG
>JBASTF010000444.1:0-2194 GCA_049274755.1 Rubrivivax sp.
TCGTGGAGCACCGCGCGCCGCGGCCGGCTGTTCGGTCGCGCCGACGCCAATGCCGAGCTCGTGTTGTACGCCGAGGCCTGGGCGCGCCGGGTGCAGCTGAACACCAGCCCCCAGACCGTGCGTGAGCTGCGGCAACGCCCACACCGCCCGCCGCTGGTGACGGTGGCCCTGCGCCAGGATGGATCGGTGGAGTCGCTGACCTTTGTGGTCTCCAGCGGCGTGGCCGAGGTCGACGACGCGGTGCGCCGGATCGTGCAGGGCCTGGCGCCGCATCCCGCGTTCCCGCCCGCGCTGGCGCGCGACTTCGACGTCATCGAGATCCGCCGCAGCTGGTCCTTCGACGACGCGGTGCGGCTGCACTGAGCTGCGTGCGAGAGCCGGAAACGGCGCGGGCTCCAGGTGGATCAACCACACTGGAGCCCGCTGGGTTTCACTTGGCGGAGTCGAAGGGATTCGAACCCTTGATGCAGGTTTTGCCCACATACTCCCTTAGCAGGGGAGCACCTTCGGCCACTCGGTCACGACTCCGGCGAAGAGCTGCGCATTCTAGCCTCAGTTTGGGCCCGTCTTACGTGCCCTGGTCGAGATCGAAGGCCTTGTGCAGCGCGCGCACCGCGAGCTCCATGTACTTCTCGTCGATGACGACCGAGGTCTTGATCTCGCTGGTGCTGATCATCTGGATGTTGATGCCCTCTTCGCTGAGCGTGCGGAACATCTTGCTGGCCACGCCGACATGGCTGCGCATGCCGATGCCGACGATGCTGACCTTGCAGATCTTCGGGTCGCCCAGCACCTGGGCCGCGCCGGTGGCCGGGGCCACGCTGGTCTTCAGCAGTTCCAGCGTCTTGGTGTAGTCGTTGCGGTGCACGGTGAACGAGAAGTCGGTCTTGCCGTCGTGCGAGACGTTCTGGATGATGACGTCGATGTCGATGTTGGCATCGGCCACCGGGCCCAGGATCTGGTACGCGATGCCCGGTTTGTCGGGCACGCCCATCACGGTGATCTTGGCTTCGTCGCGGTTGAATGCGATGCCGGACACGACGGCTTGTTCCATCTTCTCGTCTTCCTCGAAAGTGATCAGCGTGCCCGAGCGCGCTTCCTCGTTGATGTCGATGTCCCAGGGCGTGAAGCTGGACAGCACACGCAGCGGCACACGGTACTTGCCGGCGAATTCCACCGAGCGGATCTGCAGCACCTTGCTGCCCAGGCTGGCCATCTCCAGCATCTCTTCGAAGCTGATGGTGCTCAGGCGCCTGGCCTCGGCCACGATGCGCGGGTCGGTGGTGTAGACACCGTCGACGTCGGTGTAGATCAGGCACTCGTCGGCCTTCATCGCCGCGGCGATGGCCACTGCCGAGGTGTCGCTGCCGCCGCGGCCCAGCGTGGTGACGTTGCCGAGATCGTCGATGCCCTGGAAGCCGGTGATGATGACCACCTTGCCGGCGGCCAGGTCGGCCCGCACACGCTCGTCGGCGATGCTCTGGATGCGCGCCTTCGTGTAGGCGCTGTCGGTCTTGATCGGCACCTGCCAGCCGCCGTAGCTGACCGCCTGCATCCCCTGCGCCTGCAGCGCCAGCGCCAGCAGGCCCACCGACACCTGCTCGCCGGTGGCGGCGATGGCGTCGAGCTCGCGCTGTGCGGCGGCGTCCATCGAAGCCGGCGACAGTTCCTTGGCCAGGCCCAGCAGGCGGTTGGTCTCGCCGCTCATCGCCGACGGCACGACCACCATCTGGTGGCCGGCACGCGCCCATTTGGCAACACGCATCGCGACGCTGCGGATGCGCTCGGTCGACCCCATCGAGGTGCCGCCGTACTTGTGAACGATCAGTGCCATGGCTTCCAGGGCTGGGGCACGCCGATGCAGCGTGCCGGGGTTCGGGGGAACCCGCGATTTTAGCCGGGCTGCCAGCGCAGGCCGAGCTGCGGCACGCCGTCGGCGGCCCGGCAACGGGCGTCGATGCCCAGGCCCGGCACGAAGAGCAGCCGGCCCTGCGTGTACAGCAGCGGCCCACCACGCTGCCATGCAGGCACACGCAGGGCCTGGAACTGCTTCTTCAGGCTGCGTGCCGTGCCGCCGGCCGTGGCCTGGAACTGCTCACCGCCTTCGCGCGGCCGCAGGGCCAGCTTGCGCAAGCACGAAGGCTCGACGCCGCCGGCATCCACGCTGCCGACGACGAAGTGGCCGCCCCAGCCC
>JBASTF010000445.1:0-6141 GCA_049274755.1 Rubrivivax sp.
ATCAGCGCGGCCTTGCCGTCGCGGAAGCGGGCGCGCAGCGAAGCCACGCTGCCCGGCGCACGCGCAGGCGTCTGCGGTAACGCGGACATCGGACTTAAGGCGTCGTGACCGGCACCGGCGCCTTGCCGTAGCCGGCCGGCGCGAAGGCCGGCACGGCCGGGCTGCCGGCGGAGACCGTCAGCACCTCGTAGCCGGTGTCGGTGACCAGCACCGTGTGTTCCCACTGCGCCGACAGCGAACGGTCCTTCGTGACGATGGTCCAGCCGTCGTAGGGGCGGTTGCCCTTGCGGTCTTCCTTGATCTCGCGGCGGCCGGCGTTGACCATCGGCTCGATCGTGAAGATCATGCCCGGCACCAGCTCTTCCAGCGTGCCCGGGCGGCCGTAGTGCAGCACCTGGGGCTCTTCGTGGAAACGGCGGCCGACACCGTGGCCGCAGAACTCGCGCACCACCGAGAAACCGGCGTTTTCGGCGAAGGTCTGGATGGCGTGGCCGATGTCGCCCAGACGGGCGCCGGGCCTGACCTTGGCAATGCCCTTCCACATCGCGTCGAAGGTGATCTGGCACAGGCGCTTGGCGGCGATGCTGCCTTCGCCGACGACGAACATGCGGCTGTTGTCGCCATGCCAGCCGTCCTTGATGACGGTGACGTCGATGTTGACGATGTCGCCGTTTTTCAGCGGCCGGTCGTCGGGAATGCCGTGGCAGACCACGTCGTTCAGGCTGGTGCACAGCGAAGCCGGGTAGGCCGGGTAGCCGGGCGGCTGGTAACCCAGGGTCGCCGGAATGCCGTTCTGCACGTTCACCATGTGCTCGTGCGCCAGGCGGTCGATTTCCTTGGTGGTGATGCCGGGCCGGATGTGCGGCGTCAGCATGTCCAGCACCTCGGAAGCCAGGCGGCCGGCCAGGCGCATGCCGTCGATCTCGGCGCCGGTCTTGATCGGAATCGTCATGTCAGCCCCCGCCGGGCCGCCCCAAGGGGGCTGAGCGCCCCCGCGGGGGGCAGCGAACGGAGTGAGCGTGGGGGCTGAAGCATCCCGGGATTATCCCACCGGGCCCGTAAAATCGCAGCCATGCTCCCCTCCGCCCTGTCCCTGATGCATTTCGAGGGCGGCAACGCCTTGCCCGAGTTCCGCGCGCGTGCGCTGCTGGCGCGCCTGCAGGCTGCCTGCCCGCGCCTCACCGCCGTCGCTGCCCGCCATGTGCACTGGGTGGCCTTCGACGCCGCGCCGGCACCGGCCGCCGTCGACAAGCTGGCCGCGCTGCTGACCTATGGCGACCCCTACACCGGCCCCGGCGACGGCGAAACCGTCGTCGTGATGCCGCGCCTGGGCACCGTCTCGCCCTGGGCCAGCAAGGCCAGCGACATCGCGCGCAACTGCGGGCTGGACCTGCACCGCGTCGAACGTGTCACCGAGTTCCGCCTGACGCTGAAAAGCGGGCTGCTGGGCGGCGCCAAGCCCTTGTCGGCCGACGAACGCAGCGCCGTCGCTGCGCTGCTGCACGACCGCATGACGGAAAGCGTGGCCTTTGCGCGCGACGCCGGCGCGCAGCTGTTCGACCCGCAGCCGGCGCCGCCGCTGGTGCACGTGGACCTGCTGGGCCGCGGCCGCACGGCCCTGGTCGAGGCCAATGGCGAGTTCGGCCTGGCGCTGTCGGACGATGAGATCGACTACCTCGTCGACGCCTTCGGCACGCTGCAGCGCAACCCCAGCGACGTCGAGCTGATGATGTTCGCCCAGGCCAACAGCGAACACTGCCGGCACAAGATCTTCAACGCCGACTTCACGATCGACGGCCAGAAACAGCCGCTGTCGATGTTCGGCATGATCCGCAACACCGAGAAACTGAGCCCGCAGCACACCGTCATCGCCTACAACGACAACGCCGCGGTGATGGCAGGCGGCCCGGTCGAGCGCTGGCTGCCGCAGGGTTACACCAACGCGCCGGCCTACGCCGCGCGGGCCGAAACGGCCCATGTGCTGATGAAGGTGGAAACACACAACCACCCGACGGCGATCTCGCCGTTCCCGGGGGCCTCCACCGGCGCCGGCGGCGAGATCCGCGACGAAGGCGCCACCGGCCGCGGTGCCAAGCCCAAGGCCGGCCTCACCGGCTTTTCGGTCAGCCACCTGCACCTGCCGGGCACCGACGAACCCTGGGAGCGTGGCGGTGTCGGCAAGCCCGAGCACATCGCCAGCCCGCTGCAGATCATGACCGAAGGCCCGCTGGGTGGCGCTGCCTTCAACAACGAGTTCGGCCGGCCCAACCTGGGCGGCTATTTCCGCGTCTTCGAGCAGACGGTGGCCGGCGTGCGCCGTGGTTACCACAAGCCCATCATGATCGCCGGGGGCATCGGCACGATCAGCGACGGTCAGACGAAGAAACTGCCCTTCGGCGCCGGCACGCTGCTGGTGCAACTGGGCGGGCCCGGCATGCGCATCGGCATGGGCGGCGGCGCTGCCAGCTCGATGGCGGCCGGCACCAACACCGCGGCGCTGGACTTCGACAGCGTGCAGCGCGGCAACCCCGAGATCCAGCGCCGCGCGCAGGAGGTCATCAACCACTGCTGGGCCTTGGGCGAGAACAACCCGGTGCTGGCCATCCACGACGTCGGCGCCGGCGGCATCAGCAATGCATTCCCGGAACTGGTGGACGGGGCCGGGCAGGGTGCACGCTTCGACCTGCGCAAGGTGCCGCTGGAAGAAAGCGGCCTGGCGCCCAAGGAGATCTGGTGCAACGAAAGCCAGGAGCGTTATGTGCTGGCGCTGAAGCCCGAACTGCTGCCGCTGTTCGAGCAGATGTGCGCGCGTGAGCGCTGCCCCTTTGCCGTCGTCGGCACCGCCACCTCGGACCGCGAGCTTGTTGTCGCCGATGGTGACGATGCCGTCATCGCGATGCCGATGGACGTGCTGCTGGGCAAGCCGCCGAAGGTGCACCGCGACGTGCAGCGTGTGGCGCGCAGCGAGCCGCCGCTGGACCTGACCGGTGTGAAGCTGGCGCAGGTGGCTTTCGACGTGTTGCGCCACCCGACGGTGGCCAGCAAACGTTTCCTGGTCACGATCGGCGATCGCACGGTCGGCGGCCTGAGCCACCGCGACCCGATGGTCGGCCCCTGGCAGGTGCCGGTGGCCGATTGCGCGGTGACGCTGGCCGACTTCGCCGGTTTCCGCGGCGAAGCGATGAGCATGGGCGAGCGCACGCCGCTGGCCAGCCTGGACGCGCCGGCCTCGGGCCGCATGGCGGTGGCCGAGGCGGTGCTGAACCTGCTGGCGGCGCCGATCGAGTTGTCGCGTGTGAAGCTCAGCGCCAACTGGATGGCGGCCTGCGGCGAAGCCGGCGAAGACGCCGCGCTGTACGACACCGTGAAGGCCGTGGGCCTGGAACTGTGCCCGCAGCTCGGCATCGGCATTCCTGTGGGCAAGGATTCCTTGTCGATGCGCACGAAGTGGGGCGGGCAGCAGGTCACCGCCCCGGTGTCGCTGATCGTCAGCGCCTTCGCGACGCTGGACGATGTGCGCGGCACGCTGACGCCGCAGCTGCAGCCGGGCGACACGACGCTGATCCTCGTCGACCTGGGCCAGGGCCGCAACCGCATGGCCGGCTCGATGCTGGCCCAGGTGCTGGGGCGTTTCGGCGACGTCGTGCCCGATCTCGACGACACGCCGATGCTGAAGTCGCTGGTCGCTGCGATCAACACCTTGCGCGCCCAGGGCCGGCTGCTGGCCTACCACGACCGCAGCGACGGCGGCCTCTGGGCCGCGGCCTGCGAGATGGCCTTTGCCGGCCACGTGGGTCTGAGCCTCAACGTCGACATCCTGGTGACCGAAGGCGACGGCATTGCCGACAGCCGCGCCGAGTACGGCGACTCGAAGAACTGGGCCGGCCAGGTCGGCGAACGCCGCAACGAGCTGATGCTGAAGGCGCTGTTCAGCGAAGAGCTGGGGGTGCTGCTGCAGGTGCCCACAGTGCAGCGCAACGAGGCCCTCGCGGTGCTGCGTGAACATGGCTTGAGCCGCCACGCGCACGTGGTGGGCAGGACCAACGAACGTGCAGTCGTCGAGGTCTGGCGCGACACCAAGTGCCAGTTCAGCGCGCCGCTGCGCGAGCTGCAGCAGCAATGGGACGAGGTCAGCTGGCGCATCGCGCGCGACCGCGACAACCCGGCTGCCGCCGACAGCGAACATGCCGCCGCCGGTGCTGCCGACGACCCCGGCCTGCACCTGCATCTGAGCTTCGACCCGGCCGAGGACGTGGCCGCGCCCTTCATCGCCGGTGGCGCCAGGCCCAGGGTGGCGATCCTGCGTGAACAGGGCGTGAACTCGCATCTCGAGATGAGCTACGCGATGCACCTCGCCGGCTTCGAGACCTTCGACGTGCACATGAGCGACCTGCAGGCCGGCCGCACGCGGCTGGCCGACTACCAGGCCCTGGTGGCCTGCGGCGGCTTCAGCTATGGCGACACCCTGGGCGCCGGCGAGGGCTGGGCACGCTCGGTGCTGTTCAACCCGCAGCTGGCCGAGGCCTTCGCCGCGTTTTTCGGCCGGCCCGACACGCTGGCCCTGGGGGTCTGCAACGGCTGCCAGATGTTCGCGGCGCTCAGCCCCATCATTCCCGGTGCCCAGGCCTGGCCCAGGTTCACGCGCAACAAGAGCGAGCAGTTCGAGGCCCGGCTGTCGCTGGTGGAAGTGCTGGCCAGCCCCAGCGTGTTTTTCGCCGGCATGGCCGGCAGCCGCATGCCCATCGCCGTGGCGCATGGCGAAGGTTTTGCCGACTTCTCGCAGCGTGGCGACGCCGCGGCGGTGCAGCGTGCGATGCGCTTTGTCGACCACCAGGGCCAGGCCACCGAGGCCTACCCCTTCAACCCCAACGGCAGCCCCGGTGGCCTGACCGCGGTGACCACGGCCGACGGCCGCTTCACGGCGATGATGCCGCACGCCGAACGGGTGTTCCGCAACGTGCAGATGTCGTGGAGCGGCGGTGACGTCTCGGCGCCCAGCCCCTGGCAGCGCATGTTCAGCAACGCCAGGCGGGCCCTGGGATGACGGCCCTCGTCGTGCGCCGGCTGCTCGTCGACCTGCAGTCGCCGATCGCCAGGCAATGGAATGGCGGCGACGCTTTCCGCACGGCCTTGTTCAATGCGCTGTCGTTCAGCTTCCCGGCCGGCGAGCAGTTTTTCATCGACAGCGTGCGGCTGGGCGCGGCCGACCTGCCGGCCGATCTGCCGGCCGAGATACGCGAGCGTTTCGAGGCCGACCTCAAGGGTTTCATCGGCCAGGAAGCCACGCATCGCCGCATCCATGCGCTGTTCAACGAACAGTTGGCGGCGCAGGGCCACCACAACGCCTGGGAAGGCCGCATCCTGCGCCGGCGGCGCAAGCTCGAAGGCGCCGATGCACGCGGCTGGGTCGGCGCGACGGCGGCCACCGAGCACCTGACGGCCATCCTCGCCGAACATCTGCTGGCCCACCATGGCACGGTGCTGGCCGGTGCCGAAGCGCGGCTGCGCGACCTGTGGCTCTGGCATGCCAGCGAAGAGCTGGAACACCGCAGCGTGGCCTTCGATCTCTACCGCGCGCTGGGCGGCAACGAGAAGTGGCGGCGGCGCTTGTTCCTCATCGTCTCGTTCAACTTCGTTGTCGACCTGTTGCGGCAGACGTTGCGCCAGCTGTGGCACGACGGCAGCTTGTGGCGCCCGTCGACCTGGGCCAGCGCCGGGCGTGTGCTGTTCGGGCATGCCGGCCTGCTGCGCCGCTGTTTCGGGCCCTGGCGGCGTTATCTCGCCACCGATTTCCATCCCTCGCAGGATGACGGCAGCGCCGGCGAACGCTGGCTCGCCGCCCATGCCGACCTGGCGCCACCGGTGGGAGCACGCCCATGACAGGTCCACACGCGTTCTGCACCCGTTTCGGCCTGCAGCGCCCGCTGCTGCTGGCGCCGATGGCGGGTGTGCCTGCCGTTGCGCTGTCGGCCGCGGTCGGTGAAGCCGGCGGCATGGCGGCCGTCGGTGCGCTGCTGTTCGATGCGGCGCAGATCGCCGACTGGGTGGTGCGTTTCCGCGCCGCCAGCCAGGCGCCGCTGCAGATCAACCTCTGGGTGCCCGACCCGGCGCCGCAACGCGATGCCGCGCACGAAGCCGCAG
>JBASTF010000446.1:0-13052 GCA_049274755.1 Rubrivivax sp.
AGCGCCGCCAGCAGCGCGGCCTCGCGCTGCGCCGGGTCGCGGGTTTCCAGCCTGTCGTAGAACAGAGGCTCAGTCATCGCGGTCGCTCCACAGCGCCAGCTTCTTCTTCAGGTCGGCGACGAAGTCGCGGCTGTCGGCGCTGCTTTTCAGCGTCTTGTGTGTCCATTCGGGGCCGGTGCGCGACGGGCGTTTCACGACGCTGGCCTGCAGCAGCTCGCCATCGACCGCAGCTTTGGCGATGGCCACACCACGCCGCTCGAAGACGCCGCCACGTTCGGCCAGCCCCAGCGCGCGCAGTTCACGCTGCAGCTTCTGCAGCGCCTCGGCCGGCTGGAAAGGCGGCAGCGCAAAACCGAAGCCGTCGTCGTTGGTGTTGCTCATGACAACCAGCGCTTGCGGCGCTTGTAGCTCTTCACGTCGCGGAAGCTCTTGCGGTCGCCACCGCCCATGCCCAAGTAGAACTCCTTCACGTCCTCGTTCTCGCGCAGCGCCTTCGCTTCGCCGTCCATCACGATGCGGCCGTTTTCGAGGATGTAGCCGTAGTCGGCGTAGCGCAGCGCCATGTTGGTGTTCTGCTCGGCCAGCAGGAAGGTGGTCTTCTCCTTCGTGTTCAGGTCCTTCACGATCTCGAAGACCTCTTCGACGATCTGCGGCGCCAGGCCCATCGACGGTTCGTCGAGCAGCACCATCTTCGGGTTGGCCATCAGCGCGCGGCCGATCGCGCACATCTGCTGCTCGCCGCCGCTGGTGTAGGCGGCCTGGCTGCCGCGGCGCGTTTTCAGCCGCGGGAAATAGGCATAGACCTTCTCCAGCGTCTGCGCCACCGCGGCCTTGCCGTCGCGCCGTGTGTAGGCGCCGGTCATCAGATTCTCCTCGATCGTCAGGTGGGCGAAGCAGTGCCTGCCCTCCATCACCTGGATGACGCCGCGGTTCACCATCTCGGCGGTGCTCAGCTTCTCGATGCGCTCGCCGCGCAGTTCGATGCTGCCCTTGGTGACCTCGCCGCGTTCGCCGGCCAGCAGGTTGCTCACCGCACGCAGCGTCGTTGTCTTGCCGGCGCCGTTGCCGCCGAGCAAGGCCACGACACCACCTTCGGGCACCTGCAGGCTCACGCCCTTGAGCACCAGGATCACGTGGTTGTAGATGACCTCGATGCCACTAACGTTGAGGAACGGTGAGCCCCCAAGCTCGCTTCGCTCGCTACCCCCCGAGGGGGCCGTCCGCGAGCGGCCCGGCGAAGCCGGCTCCGCCGCGGGAAGCTTGGTTTCGGGGCTTGCCACGGCTCAGCTCTGGCAGTCGGCAGCCGAGCGCCGCTCCAGCTTCTTCTCGCCGGCGTACTTCTCGGCCGCGGCCTTGACCATGGGCTTGAGGATCTGCTCGTCGGCCTGCATGAAGTCGGAGCTGAAGCTCCACTTGGCGCCGTCCCAGGTGTGCACACGGGCCCAGCTGCTGCCCATGTGGTCCTGGCACGAGGTGCTGATCGGCCGCAGCACGCCGGCGAAGCCCAGTGCATCGAGCTTCTTCTGGTCCAGCGCCAGGTTTTCCAGGCCCCAGCGCACCTGCTCGGCCGTCATCACCTTGCCCTTGCCGAAACGTTCCTGCGCGCGGCGCACGGCTTCCACGCCCAGCATCTGGATGATCAGGCCGCGTGTGTACAGCACCGAGCCCACCTCGTCCTTCGGGCCCGTGCCCTGGCCCTTGTCGTGCACATGCTTCAGGATGTCCTGGATGACCTTGGGCTGCTGGCCCGAGGTGTTCAGGTTCAGCGCGTTGTAGCCCTTGGCGCCTTCGGCCACGTCCTTCACGTCGGGTTCGGCACCGGCCCACCAGACGCCGTACATCTTGTCGCGCGGGTAGCCGGTGGCCTGGGCTTCCTTCAGCGCGGTGCTGTTCATCACGCCCCAGCCCCACAGCAGCACGAAGTCCGGGCGTGTCTGGCGCACCTGCAGCCAGGCGCTCTTCTGCTCGACGCCGGGGGCGGTGACGGGAATCAGCTGCAGGTCGAAGCCGTGCATCTTGCTGCGCTCGGTGAGCAGCGGAATCGGTTCCTTGCCGAAGGGGCTGTCGTGGTAGACCAGGGCGATCTTCTTGCCCTTGAGCTTGTCGAAGCCGCCTTCCTTCTTCGCGATGTGCTGGATCAGGATGTCGGCACCGGTCCAGTAGCTGCCCATCAGCGGGAAGTTCCACTTGAAGATGCTGCCGTCCTGGCTGGCCGAGAGGCCATAGCCCAGCGTGATCAGCGGAATCTTGTCGCCCGGCGCCTTGTCGGTCAGCGCGAAGGTGATGCCGGTGCTCTGCGGGTCGAACAGCGTGTTGGTCTTGCCCTTCAGGCGCTCGTAGCACTCCACGCCCTTGTCGGTGGCGTAGCCGGTTTCGCATTCCTCGAAGGTGATCTTCACGCCGTTGATGCCGCCATCCCGCGCGTTGATCATCTTGATGTAGTCCTGCTTGCCGTTGGCCCAGGGTGTGCCGTTCGGCGCATAGGGCCCGGTGCGGTAGACCAGCAGCGGGAAAAACTGCTCCTTGGCCTGCGCGACCGCGTGGTCCGCGGCCATCAGAGCCGCCACGGCGAAGGTGATCGATGCGAGTTTCATGATGGCCTTGTCTCCGTTTGAACGGCTGCTTTAGTGGGGGAAGGGCCAAAGCCGCAGCTTTTCCTTGGCCGTGGACCAGAGCCTGGCAATGCCGTGGGGCTCGACGATGAGGAAAAACACGATCAGCGCACCGAAGATCATGAAGGTCAGGTGCGCCGCGAGTGCGGTGTCGATGGGGATGCCGAACCAGTAGGGCAGGCTGTCCAGCACGATGGGCAGCACGACGATGAAGGCGGCGCCGAAGAAGCTGCCCATGATGGAACCCAGGCCACCGATGATGACCATGAACAGCAGGTCGAACGAACGGTTGATGCCGAAGGCCGCCGGCTCCCACGAGCCCAGGTGCACAAAGCCCCAGAGCCCGCCGGCGACACCGACGATGAAGCTGCTGACGGCGAAGGCCGTGAGCTTGGCGTAGACGGGGCGGATGCCGATCACCGCGGCAGCCACGTCCATGTCGCGGATGGCCATCCACTCGCGGCCGATGTGGCCGCGCACCAGGTTCTTCGCGATCACCGCGAACACCAGCACGAAGCCCAGGCAGAACAGGTACTTCTGCACCGGCGACTCGATTGGCAGCCCGGCCACGCTGAGCTTGGCGACGCTGACCGAGCCCGAGGCCGAGTCGTTGGTCACCCACTTCAGCCGCAGGCAGGCCCAGTCGACGAAAAACTGCGCCGCCAGCGTGGCCACCGCGAGGTACAGGCCCTTGATGCGCAGCGATGGAATGCCGAACAGCACACCCACCAGCGTGGCGCAGCCGCCGCCCAGCAGCAGCGCGGCGATCACCGGCATGCCGTCGATGCGGACCTGGAAGTTGTAGGCGGCGTAGGCACCCACGGCCATGAAGGCGCCTGTGCCCAGCGAGATCTGCCCGCAGTAGCCGACCAGGATGTTCAGCCCCAGCGCCGCCATCGACAGGATGAGGAAGGGAATCAGGATGGCGCGGAACAGGTACTCCGACGCGAACATCGGCACCAGCACCAGCACGGCGAACAGCAGCAGGCCGATGGCGATGCGGTCCTGGCGGATCGGGAAGACCTGCGCGTCACTCCGATAGCTGGTCTTGAACTGGCCGTTCTCTCTGTAGAACATGGTCAGACCCGATCGATGATTTTTTCGCCGAACAGGCCCTGGGGTCGCACCAGCAGGAAGGCCAGGGCCAGCACGTAGGCGAACCAGATCTCGATGCCGCCGCCCAGATAGGGGCCGATGTAGAGCTCGGACAGCTTTTCGCCGACGCCGATGATCAGCCCGCCGATGATGGCGCCGGGCACACTGGTGAGGCCGCCGAGGATGACCACCGGCAATGCCTTCAGCGCCACCAGGCTCAGCGAAAACTGCACACCGAGCTTGCTGCCCCAGATCATGCCGGCCACCAGGGCCACGAAGCCGGCCACGCTCCAGACGATGACCCAGATGCGGTTCAGCGGAATGCCGATGCTCTGTGCCGCCTGGTGGTCGTCGGCCACCGCACGCAGCGCGCGGCCGGTGCCGGTTTTCTGGAAGAACAGGCTCAGGCCGGCCACCAGCGCCGCAGCGATGGCGGCGGCGTAGAGGTCTTCCTTGTTGACGAGAACACCCCCCGGGAAGGTGCTTTCCAGCAGGAACATCGGGTCCTTGGGCAGGCCGACGTCGATCTTGTAGATGTCGCTGCCGAACAGCGTCTGGCCGAAGCCGTCGAGGAAGTAGGTGATGCCCAGCGTGGCCATCAGCAGCGTGACGCCCTCCTGGTTGACGAGCCGGCCCAGCACCAGCTTCTCGATCAGCCAGGCCACCAGGACCATCACCGCCATCGCCGCGACGAAGGCCAGCAGGTTGGCCAGCAGCTTGCTGTCGAAGCCCAGCAGCTTGGGCCCCCATTCCGCAAAACGGGCCATCGCCAGCGCCGCGAACAGCACCATCGCGCCCTGGGCGAAGTTGAAGACGCCGCTCGCTTTGAAGATCAGCACGAAGCCCAAAGCCACCAGCGAATACAGCATGCCGGTCATCAGGCCGCCGAGCAGGGTTTCGAGGAAAGGTCCCATCACAGTTCCCCCCCGAAGCGCCTGCGGCGCCCCCCCCCAGGGGGCGCAGCCAGCGGCCCGGCGAAGCCGGTTCCGCGGCTGCCGCTTGGCTGTGCCAACGCGACACGGAGAGCGGGTTCAAGTTGCACCATGTCAGTGGGAGGTTCCGAGGTAGGCGGAGATGACTTCGGGGTTGCTGCGCACCTCGTCGGGTGTGCCGTCGCCGATCTTCTTGCCGTAGTCGAGCACCACCACGCGGTCGCTGATGTCCATCACCACACCCATGTCGTGTTCGATCAGCACGATGGTCGTGCCGTATTCGTCGTTGACGTCCAGGATGAAGCGGCTCATGTCCTGCTTCTCCTCGACGTTCATGCCGGCCATCGGTTCGTCCAGCAGCAGCACCTGCGGCTCCATCGCCAGCGCGCGGCCCAGGTCCACACGTTTTTGCAGGCCGTAGGGCAGGCGGCCCACCGGTGTCTTGCGGTAGGCCTGGATCTCGAGGAAGTCGATGATCTTCTCGACGAACCCGCGGTGCTGCGTCTCTTCGCGCTCGGCCGCGCCCCAGCGGATGGCCTGCTGGAAGAGGTTGGTCTTCATCTTCAGGTTGCGGCCCGACATGATGTTGTCGAGCACGCTCATGCCCTTGAACAGCGCCAGGTTCTGGAAGGTGCGTGCCATGCCCATCTCCGCCACCTGGCGGCTGTTCATGTGGCTGAAGGTCTGCCCGCGGAAGCTGATGCTGCCTTCCTGCGGCGCGTAGACGCCGTTGATGCAGTTCAGCATGCTGCTCTTGCCGGCGCCGTTGGGGCCGATGATGGCGCGCAGCTCGTGCTCGCGCACGTCGAAGCTGATGTCGGTCAGCGCCTTCACGCCGCCGAAGCGCAGGCTGATGTTGCGCACGTCGAGCACCACGTCGCCGGTCTTGCGTGTGCCCATCGTGCCCATCAGGCCGCCTTCCTGACGGCCGGGAACACCTGGCTGTCGACGATCTTCAGCGTCGCGCTGATGCTGCCCGTGCGGCCGTCCTCGAACTTCACCGCGGTGTCGATGAACTGCTCGCCCAGGCCGCCGTACAGCGCATCCACCAGCACCTGGTACTTGTCGGCGATGGTGCCGCGCCGCACCTTGCGTGTGCGCGTGAGTTCGCCGTCGTCGGCGTCGAGTTCCTTGTGCAGCACCAGGAAGCGGTGGATCTGGCTGCCGGCCAGGCGCTCGTCCTGGGCCAGGTCGGCGTTGACCTGCTGCACGCAGTCGCGCACCAGCTCCAGCACCTCGGTTTTGCTCGCCAGGTCGGTGTAGCCGGCATAGGGCAGGTTGCGGCGCTCGGCCCAGTTGCCCACGGCCTCGAAGTCGATGTTGACGAAGGCGCAGACGGTGTCGCGCTGGTCGCCGAAGGCCACCGCCTCCTTGATGTGCGGGAAGAACTTCAGCTTGTTCTCGATGTACTTGGGCGCGAACATCGCGCCGCTGCGCATGCGGCCCACGTCCTTGGCGCGGTCGATGATCTTCAGGTGGCCGCCGCCGTCGATGAAGCCGGCATCGCCGGTGCGGTACCAGCCGTCGCTGCTCAGCACCTCGGCGGTGGCCGCCGGGTTCTTGTAGTACACCTTCAGCAGCCCCGGCGAGCGCACCAGGATCTCGCCGTTGTCGGCGAGCTGGATCTCCACGCCGGCAATCGGCACGCCCACCGTGTCGGCCTTGGCTTCGTGGTCGGGCTGCAGGCAGACGAAGACCGCGGTTTCGGTGCTGCCGTAGAGCTGCTTCAGGTTGATGCCGATGGAGCGGTAGAAGCTGAACAGGTCGGGGCCGATGGCCTCGCCGGCCGTGTAGGCCACACGCACACGCGAAAAACCCAGTGTGTTGCGCAGTGGGCCGTAGACGAAGAGCTGGCCCAACGCGTATTTCAGCCGGTCCAGGCCGCCCACCGCCTGCCCGTCCATGATGGCCGGGCCGACACGGCGTGCCAGGTTCATCGCCCGCCTGTAGATCCAGCGCTTCAGCCGCGAGGCGTCTTCCATGCGGATGGTCACGCTGGTCAGCAGGCCTTCGAAGATGCGCGGCGGCGCGAAGTAGTAGGTGGGGCCGATCTCCTTCAGGTCGATCGTCACCGTGCTGCTGCTTTCCGGGCAGTTGACGACATAACCGCAGGCCAGCCACTGCGCATAGCTGAAGATGTTCTGGCCGATCCAGGCCAGCGGCATGTAGGCCAGCACCTCTTCGCGCGCGGTCAGCTTGTCGAAGTCCTGGCCGGCCTTGGCGCGGTCCAGCAGCGTGAAGTGCGTGTGCACCACACCTTTCGGGTTGCCGGTGGTGCCCGAGGTGAAGAACATCGCCGCCACGTCGCCGGGCTGGCCGGCGGCGACCTCGTTGTCGAAGAAGCCTGGCTCGGCACTGGTGCGCGCGCGGCCGCGCTCGAGCAGGCTGTCCAGCGACGCCAGGCCCGGTTCGTCGTAGTTGCGCAGGCCGCGCGGGTCGTCGTACCAGACCTGCTGCAGCTGCGGGCAGGCCTCGCGCAGCTCCAGCATCTTGTCGACCTGTTCCTGGTCTTCGACGACGGCGAAACGCACCTCGGCGTTGTTGATCGGGAACACGTACTCGGTGGCCGCCGCGTCCTGGTACAGCGGCACCGGCACGGCGCCCAGCACCTGGGCTGCCAGCATCGTGGCGTACAGGCGCGGCCGGTTTTCGCCGACGATGATGAGATGGCTGCCGCGTTCGACGCCGGCCTCGGCCAGCCCGCAGGCCAGTGCACGCACCAGCGCGGCCAGTTCGGACCAGCTGGTCGTCTGCCAGATGCCGTAGACCTTTTCGCGCAGCGCCGGCGCGTCGGGCCGCTGCGTTGCGTGCTCCAGCATCAGACGGGGGAACGTCGTCTGCACAGGCCTTGTCTCCTTGTGATGGGAAACATTGTGGACAGGGCTTTGACGCCCGGTTGTCGTTGTGACGACAATCCACGGGTTCGCGCTGACAGGCGTTTCCCTAGGCGAAAACCTTGGCTGCTCCGGCGTCTTCCCCGTCCGCTGCACGCGGCGGCGGTGTGCTGCAGGCACGCTCACGCGCTGCCGAGGCCACCGACCTGCAGCACATCCCGTGGCTGGACCGGCTGGACGCCGAAGAGCGCCAGCGTGTGCTGCAGGACTTGCGTGTCGTCGGCGTCGAGCCTGGCGAACTGCTGTGCCGCGTCGGCCGGCCGGTGACCTACTGGTTCGGCGTCATCGACGGCTTGCTGAAGATGAGCAACGACCGCCCCGACAACGACGGCCGCATCACCTTCACCGGGCTGCCGCCGGGCGGCTGGTTCGGCGAGGGCACCGTCATCAAGCGCGAGCCCTACCGCTACAACATCCAGGCGCTGAAGAAGAGCGTGGTGGCCGGCATCACCGCCGACACCTTCCACTGGCTGCTGGACCGCAGCATCGGCTTCAACCGCTTCGTGCTGATGCAGTTGAACGAACGTCTGGGGCAGTTCATCGGCGCACGCGAGATCGACCGCATCAGCAACGTCGACGAACGTGTGGCGCGCAACCTGGCGGCGCTGTTCCACCCGCTGCTGTACCCGGGCGTCGGCGGCCTGCTGCGCATCACGCAACAGGACCTGGCCTACCTGGTGGGGCTGAGCCGGCAGCGTGTCAACGAGGCCTTGCGCGCGCTGCAGGCCGCCGGGCTGATCCGGGTCGAGTACGGCGGCGTGCGTGTGCTCGACCTGGACCGTTTGCGGGCTTACCGCGTGGCCTGACGCCGGCGCGCAGCGGCGCCGACGAGGCCCAGGCCTGCCAGCAGCATCGCGATGCTGGCCGGCTCCGGCACGGCCGGTGTCACCGTCAGGCCGTTCAGGCTGAGCGTCGACATCACGCCGACGTCGTTGACGTCGAACACCGCAAAGCCCAGCGTGTGTGTGCCGGCGCTGGCAAAGGTGTAGCTGAAGCTGCCGCTCTGTGCCCCAAGGCCCAGCTGGGCCAGCGTCGACACCGTGCCGTCGACGATGACGTAGGCACGGTCGGCGAAGCCGAGGTCGGTTTCGTCGCTGTTGAAGACCCAGCCCAGGTCCACACGGGTGCCGGCCGCAGCGCTGAAGCTGCTGACGATGGCCGAGCCCTCGTAGGTGTCGGCGTCGAACTGCACACCCAGTGCGGACTCGATCTCGTACCACAGCAACGCGCTGGCGGCGCTCAACGGCGACTCGCCGGCGGCGGTCGAGGCCGTGGACAGCGTTGCGCCCGTTGCGTTGGCGAGCACGTCGCCATAGGCGGTCCAGTTGCCGAAGTTGCTGGACTGTGCGGCGGCGGGCAGGGCTGCGGCCAGGGCCAGTGCGGGAAGGAGCAGGGGCTTCATCATGATGGGGTGGAGAGCGGAGTTCATTGCAGGACGAAGTCGCGCGTGACGACGATGGAGGCCGGGTTGACGTTCTGCAGCGTGGCCAGCGTGCGTGCCGCGGTCGGGCCGGCGCTGCCATCGGGGTCGATCTGCACCAGCGTGCTGCCGCGGCTGGACACCAGGCTGACGATGCCCTTGGCGAACGCGGTGGCCGGGTCGGCGCCGATCATCAGCATCAGCGTGCGCAGGTCCAGCAAGTCCTTGCCGGGCACGAAGTCCATGATCAGGTCGCCGGCGTCGAGCAGGGTGCGGTAGACGAAGATGTTGCTGCCGGCGCCGCCGGTCAGCGTGTCCGCGCCCAGGCCGCCGATGAGGATGTCGTCGCCGGCGCTGCCGACGATGCCATCGCGGCCGGCCGTGCCGGTGAAGGTCTTGTACAGGTTCAGGCCCAGCAGCACCGGGTCGTGGTCCGAGGCGCGCGCCGGCAGCGTGCCGTCGTACGGATCGGGCGGGCACAGACCGCTGCAGGTGGTGGCCGGGGCCTTGAACTCCTGGTTGTAGTCCTGCTGGAGCGACTCGTCCGCGTTGATGTGCCAAAGGAGCGCGCCGGTCACCTTGGACGACAGCGTGTTCGACGCGATCGCGTGGTCGATCCGGCCCGAGGTGCCGTCGAACACGTAGGAATAGCCCAGCGTGTGGAAGCGGCCGATCTGGTCGACGTAGCCGTTGCTGGTCAGATCGACCATCGGATCTTCCTGGGCGTAGGAATTGAAGTCGCCGATCAGCAGCACGTCACTGCTGCCGCTGGCCGCCTGCTGCTGCGCCACGAAGCTGCGCAGGCGCTGCGCCTGTTGCACTCGCGTGGCATTCCAGCAGCCCTGGCCGTCGCCCTGGTCGGCATCGCCGCCGCTGCCCGAAGGGCAGCTGCTCTTGCTCTTCAGGTGGTTCACCATCACCGTGAACTTCTCGCCATTGGCGGCGGCGAAGGTCTGCGACAGCGTCGGGCGGTTGTTGATGGCGTCGGTGTCGCTGACGGCGTTGCCGACGCGGCTCAGCTTCGCGGGCTTGTAGATCAGCGCGACCTTGATCGCGTCGCCGCCGGTGCCCTGGGCCGGGTCCGGCACGACGGCATAGGTGCCGGCGCCGACCGCGGCGTTCAGCGCGTCGACCAGGTTCTGCGCCGCGACGCTGCCGTTGTTCTGGATCTCCATCAGGCCGACGGCATCGGCGTTCAGACCAGCCAGCGACAGCACGATCTTGGCGCGCTGGCGGTTGAACTCGGTGATGTTGTTGGCGCCGCGGCACAGGCTGGCCGACGGCGTGCTGCCGTCCTGCGTGCAGACCTGGCCGGTCTGGCCGCTGGCATTCTGGCCGTTCGTGAACGTGGTGAAGAAGTTCAGCACGTTGGCCACGCCCACCCTGATGTTGCCGCCGACGGCAGCCGGCGCGGCCGGGCGCGGGTTGCTGGCGGCGAACACCGGTTCCACCGTCGGGTGCAGCTTGTACAGCGCGATGCCACTGGTGCTGGCGGTGGCCAGGCCGAAGTCGATGACGCCGGTCAGCGTGGCCAGCGTGTCGCCGGTGCGCGGTGCACCGTTGCTGCCGACGTAGGGCGTCGGGTTGCGGTTCTGCGCCGCGCTGCCGTCGTCCAGCAGGATGCGACCACGGTATTGCAGGTCGGCAAAGGCAATGGCCTCGGGGCTGCCGGCGCGGTAGCGGTTGGTCGGGGTTTCGTGGCGGCCGCCGGCGCCCAGCGTCAGCTGGCCGTAGCGCGGCTGGAAGTAGTTCTGCTGCACCGTCAGCGGGCTGTTGATCGTGACCAGCATGCCTTCGAAGCGTTCGAGGCTGTCGCCTTCGGCCAGCGGCAGCGTGATCGGCGTCGGCGCGATCGTGTAGCCGGTGCCGAGCTCGGTGACGGCGGTGACGGTGCTGATCTCGGTCAGCGGTTTTGTCGAGGTGCCGGTGTTGCCCGCGGCGCCGGTGTTGAATTCGACCAGGGTGCCGGCCACCCGCACCAGGCTGCCGACCGTCGGCGTGTACTGGGTGCTGAAGACGAAGATGCCGTCCGACGTGGCGGGGTTGCCGTCGCCGGTGAGGTCCTGGATGAAGAAGCCGTTGCTGTTGCGCTTGGTGACGACGCCGGTGGTCGTGACCGCGGTGTTCAGGTACTGGGACGGTGCGCTGGCGCCGCTGCCCTGCAGCGTGTAGATCGGCGTGTCGGCGGCGAAGGCCAGCGACGTGCTCGCGGCCAGCGCCAGCGCCACGGCGCTGCGGCGGAAAAGAGTGTGGTAACGCATGGGGTGTTGTCGTTCGCTTCAGGGCGCGGCACAGGCCGCGATGGAGGCTGGCACGGCGTGCCGACCTCCCTCGGACTCACGCGGCGGCGTCAGCCGCGGCGACGGCGGGCGACGAAGCCCAGGCTGGCCAGGCCGGCCAGCAGCAGTGCGGTGGTGCCGGGTTCGGGCACCGGGCTGAGCATGACGCTGAAGTTGTCGACGCGGTTGGTGCCGCTGGCGTTGCTGGGCGTGACGTTGCTGACCAGTCGAACAAGAACGGATGCCTGGTTGTCGAGTGCGGTCACACCCGAGAGGTCGAAGCTGAACGTGTACTTGCTGCTGTAGACACTGGCGCTCCACGAAGGCGTGACGTTCTCCAGCACCGTGTAGGTCGTGAAGTCGACGAAGCTCGAGCCGCCGTTGACGCTGTAGGCGAGCGTGAATGCGCTCGGGCCGGTGCTGCTGCGCGTCTGGTCGAAGCTCAGCACCAGGTCGCCATAGGTCGCGGTGCTGAAGGCGAACTGGTAGTAGTCGCCGGTGGCCCAGGTGTTGCTGCTCAGCGAGTTGGCGGAACCGTTGCCGGTGGGTGTTGTCCAGTCGCTGGCCGACGACGCATGCACGCCGCTGGCGGTGCCGGTGCCGACCGAAGCGGCCACCGCAGGCGACACCGTCGCGTTGTTCAGATCGGCGGGCGCGTTCTCGAAATCCCATTGCACAACCGTGACGGCGTGAGCGGGCAGCGCCAACGGCGCGACCACCGCCACGGTGGCCAAAAGCGTCTTGAGCATGGTGTGTTCTCCTGTGGACTTTGGGGATCTTCGACGTGGCATGAAAGACCCATGCCGCCGTTGGGCAGCACCGTAGCCGTCAAGCATGAATCGTGCGTGACCTTGTCTGTTCCCGCGAGATGTCCCCCCCTGAGCCGGGGGGGCGGGCTTCGCCCTAAACTGGCCCGATGCGATCGCTTCTTTTCCCGCTTGGCCTGCTGCTGTGCAGCCTGTTCACCACCCGCATCGTGTCGGCGCAGCCGCTGCCGCAGGGGGTGTCGCAAGTCACCAGCGTCGAAGGCATCACCGAGTACCGCCTGGCCAATGGCCTGCAGCTGCTGCTGGTGCCCGACGACTCGAAACCGACGACGACGGTGAACCTCACCTACCACGTCGGTTCCCGCCACGAGAACTACGGCGAAACCGGCATGGCACACCTGCTCGAACACCTGCTGTTCAAGGGCACGCCGACCCACCGCAACCTGCTGGGCGAGTTCAGCAAACGGGGCCTGCAGGCCAACGGCACCACCTGGTACGACCGCACCAACTACTTCGCCAGCTTCTCGGCCAACGACGAGAACCTGCGCTGGTACCTGGGCTGGCTGGCCGACGGCATGGTCAACAGCTTCATCGCGAAGAGCGACCTCGACACCGAGATGACCGTGGTGCGCAACGAGATGGAGCGTGGCGAGAACAGCCCGGGCCGTGTGCTGCTGGAGCAGACGATGGCCGCGATGTACCGCTGGCACAACTACGCCAAGAGCAGCATCGGTGCCCGCAGCGATGTCGAGAACGTCGACATCACGCGGCTGCAGGCCTTCTACAAGCTGCACTACCAGCCCGACAACGCGACGCTGATCGTCGCCGGCCGTTTCCAGCCGGCACAGGCGCTGGCCTGGGCCGTGCAGGCCTTCGGCCCGCTGCCCAAGCCGACACGGGTGCTGCCGCCCACCTACACGCTGGACCCGGCGCAGGACGGCGAGCGCAGCGTCACCGTGCGCCGCAGCGGCGGCGCGCCGGCGCTGTATGTCGGCTTCCATGTGCCGCCCGGCGCCCACGCCGACTACGCGGCCGCCGAGCTGCTGGCCGCCA
>JBASTF010000447.1:0-5510 GCA_049274755.1 Rubrivivax sp.
CGACCAAGGCCGCCGACGCCGCCGTGGCCTGCCCGCTGCTGGAAGGCATCGACCTCAGCGGCGCACGCGGCGTGCTGGTGCTGATCGCGGCGAGCAAAAGCACCTTCAAGCTGGCCGAAAGCCGCAACGCGATGAACACGATCCGCCGCTACGCTGCGGACGATGCCCACGTCATCTACGGCACGGCCTACGACGAAAGCCTGGGCGACCAGCTGCGTGTGACCGTCATCGCCACCGGCCTGAGCTCGGCGCGCAAGGCCGAGATGCGCCCGACGCCGCCGCTCAGCGTGGTGCAGCCGCCGGTGCTGCCGCAGCAACACCACCATCACCAGCAGCCGCAGCTGCGCACCGGCACCGACAACCTGCCGATCCTGACGCAGCCGGCCACCACCGCCGGCCTGGCGACACCGGCCGCCCCGGTGGCACCGGCGCACGACTACGCGGGCATGAACACGCCCAGCGTCTGGCGCAGCGCGCGCTCGCAGGCCGCGGCCAAGGTGGACGCGCTGGCGAGCAACGGCATGGACGAGATCGAGATTCCGGCCTTCCTGCGCAAGCAGGCGGACTGAAGGCACGCAGTTGCCATGCACAAGGGGCGCTGCGGCGCCCCTTGTTGTTCCTGTGGGCCGTCGAGACGAGGCTGGCCGTTCTCAGGCCTGCGTCATGCCGCCGTCGGCGAACAGCTCGACGCCATTGACGAAGCTGCTGTCATCCGAGGCCAGAAACGCCGCGGCCTTGGCGATCTCGTCGGTCGTGCCGACACGGCCCAGCGGAATCGTCTGTGCCTGCATTTCAACGAACGCGGCGAGCTGATCGCCCTTCAGCCCCAGCAGGTCGTAGGCGGGCGTGGGGACCACACCGGGGCTGAGGACGTTGACGCGGATGCCGGCCGGCTTCAGGTCCAGCATCCAGCTGCGCGCCAGGTTGCGCACGGCGGCCTTGCTGGCACTGTAGATGCTGAAACCCGGTGTGCCCTTGATCGACGTCGTCGATGCGTTCAGCACGATGGTGGCTCCCGGGGGCATCAGCGGAAGCGCCTTCTGCACCGTGAACACCAGGCCACGCACATTGGTGGCGAAGATGCTGTCGAAGTGCGCCTCGGTGATCTGGCCCAGCGGCGCCACCTGGCCGCCGCCCGCGTTGGCGAACAGCACGTCGAGCCGCCCCTTGTCCTGTTCGATCGTGGCGTAGAGACGGTCGAGGTCGTCCAGGTTCGACACGTCGCTGCGCACGCCGGTCACGTTGCGACCGATGTCCTTCACGGCCGCGTCGAGCTGCTCCTGCCGGCGGCCGGTGATGAAGACACAAGCGCCTTCGTCCACGAAACGCTTCGCGGTCGCCAGGCCGATGCCGCTGGTGCCGCCGGTCACGAGGGCGATCTTGTCGGTGAGTCTGGTTGTCATGGTCTTGATTGCAGGGTGTTGAGGAGCGCATGAGTGTTGGAGCGCTCCCTCGTGGAACCAAGACCGGGGCGGGCACTTGTCTGTTGCCGGTTTGCCAATAATGGCTCGATGGATCAGATCACCGCCATGCGTGTGTTTGCCCGTGTCGTCGAGGCTGGCACGTTCACGCGTGCTGCCGATCAGCTGCAGATGCCCAGGCCCAGCGTCACGAAGCTGGTCCAGCAACTGGAACGCCATCTGAAGGTCAAGCTGCTGCAGCGCACGACCCGGCGCGTGATGGTCACACCCGAAGGTGCGGCCTACTACGAGCGCACGGCGCTTGTACTGGCCGAACTCGAAGAGATCGAATCCGACCTGACGCATGCACGAAGCAATCCCAAGGGCTGTCTTCGCGTGGACGTCGGGTCCGTGATCGCCAATCTGATCCTGATGCCGCAGCTGCCTGCGTTCTACGAACGCCATCCCCAGGTCCAGCTGGCCTTGGGTGTCAGCGACCGGCCTGTCGATCTGGTGGGCGAAGCGATCGATTGCGTGATCCGCGGCGGTTCGATGACGGACCAGTCGCTGGTGGCCAGGCGCATCGCGCAGATGGACTTCGTCACGGTGGCCGCGCCCAGCTATCTGAAGCGCTACGGTGAACCCCGAAGCCCGCAAGAGCTGATCGATGGTCGGCACGCCATGGTCAGCTACTTCTCGGCCCGCACCGGCAGGATCGCGCCGGCACCCTATGTCCGCGGCGATCAGCGCTTCGAGATCACGGGCCAGGGACGGATCTCCGTCAATGAGAGCACGGCGCACGTCAACGCCGCGCTGGCCGGCCTGGGACTGGTGCAGACCTTCGGCCCCATCGTGCGGCCCCACATCCGGAACGGCACCCTGGTCGAGGTGCTGGCCGACTGGGCACCGCCACCGATGCCGTTTTATGTCGCCTATCCGCACAACCGCAACCTCAGTGCCAAGCTGAGGGTCTTCGTCGATTGGGTGGTCGAGATCTTCGATCCCTACAACACCTCGAGATGAGCCGACCTGGCGCTGAATCCATGACCGACGCTCCATACACAAGCTTGCCGCAGTGGCCCAAGGCTTATCCGTTCAGCGGCGCCAGCGCCACCTTGAAACGCCTCAACGAGGATTTCATCGTGACCGAGCTGCCGCTGCAGCTGCCCTGCGGTGAAGGCGAACATGTCTGGCTGGAGATCGAAAAGAACGGTGCCAACACCGCCTTCGTCGCCCAGCAGCTGGCCGAGGCCGCCGGCGTGCAGGACAGGGACGTGGGTTATGCCGGCCTCAAGGACCGCCACGCCATCACCCGTCAGTGGTTCAGCATCTATCTGCCGATTGGGAAAGGGAAAGGCGAGACGCCCGACTTGACGCAGCTTCAGCACCCGGAATTCAAGGTGCTGTGCCAGAGCCGCCACGTGAAAAAGCTGCGCCCCGGTGATCTGCAGGGCAACCGATTCCGCATCGTGCTGCGCGACGTGACCGGCGACCCTGGCACCATTGCAGCCATCGAGGCCAATCTCAAGGCCGTTGCGACACAGGGCGTGCCCAACTACTTCGGCGCTCAGCGTTTCGGCTTCGAGGGCGGCAATGTCGAGCACGGCCGCGCCATGCTGGCGCGCGACATCCGCGTGCGCAACCCGAAGACGAAGGGCATCTACCTGTCGGCGGTGCGCTCCTTCGTCTTCAATGAAGTGCTGGCGCTGCGAATCCAGCAGGGACTCTGGGGCAAGACCCTGCCCGGTGACGTGATGGACGAAGCGGGCGGGCCCACCGGACCACTCTGGGGGCGGGGCCGCGTGAGCACCACCGATCAAGCGCAGGCCCTGGAAAACGGCGTCGCTGAACGCCACGCCATCTTGTGCGACGGCATGGAACACGCCGGCCTGGACCAGGAGCGCCGCGCCCTGGTGGCGAGCCCGGTGCACATGTCATGGGAATGGCCGCAAGCCCATCAACTGCTGCTCAACTTCTCCTTGCCTGCCGGGAGTTACGCCACGTCCGTTCTGAACGAGATCCTCCGCACCACGGAGCCCGAGCGGCACACGGAGAACGCGTCTGCGGCCAGCGAATGACGGTGTGCTCGGCGCGGGTTGAGGGCCGCCGGCCGGTGGCTTGCACGATGGCGCCGCGCCGTGTCGGCGTTCGTCGATGCCTGGCCGCATCAGCGAGGAGCGTTTCGGCGCCCCTCGTCGTTGCGTTGCAGCACCACACGCAGCCCCGGCTCGGCCCTGTGCGCTGCGAGTGTCCAGCCATGCGCCCGTGCGATCTCCTGGCAGATCGCCAGGCCCAGGCCCGCGCCCTTGTCGCGGCGGTGCGGGCCGCGCCAGAAGCGGACGAAGATCGTGGCCAGCTGGTCTTGCGGCACGCTGCGGCCCCAGTCGCGCACCGACACTGCCGTTGCATCGACCTCCACACGCACCAGCGTGCCGGGCGGCGTGTGCTGGATGGCGTTTTCCAGCAGGTTCTTCAGCAGCGTGAACAAGGCGCCGCGGTCGGCCTGCCAGTGCATGGCCACCGTGCCGGCCGGCAGGTCCAGGCGCACGTCGGCGGCGCCGGCCATGCGCTGCAGGTAGGCGGCGGCCTCGGCCACCACGGCATGCATGTCCACCAGCGTCGGCTGGTAGTTCTGCACTTCGCTGGCCTCGGCCAGGTGCAGCAGCTGCTGCACCTGGCGTGTCATGTGCTCGACGTCCTGCAGCAGTTCGCCGCGTTGCGCGGAGGGTTCGCCGAGTTCGACCTGGGCGCGGATCAGGGCCAGTGGTGTCTTCAGCTCATGGGCTGCCGTGGCCAGGAACTCCTGCTGCACACGGTAGCCCTGCTCCAGCCGTTCGAGAGCGCGGTTGAAGCTGTGCACCAGCGGTGCAATCTCGGCCGGCACCGCAGCGGTCTGCAGGCGTGCATGCAGTGAGTGCGGGGAGATGGCGGCGGCGGACTCGGAGATCCTGCGCAGCGGCTTCAGCGCCACCCGCAGCGTGACGTAGACACAGGCGCCGAACACGAAGAGCAGCACGATGCTGAACACCGTGATGCTGTCGCGCGTGAACGGCAAGGCAAACGCGCGGTACATCAGCTCCTGGAAGCGTGTGCTGGCGGCGAACTGCACGTACCACGTCCGTCCGCCGTGTTCGACCGGTTCGGTGGCGGCACGCACCGGAATGCCCTGGTGCTCGAACTCGAAGCGTTGCCGCTGCAGCAGCAGGGCCGCACCCTGCTGCGGCCAGAAGCCAGGCCCGGCAGCGGAGGACAAGACGACCTTGCCGCCCGTGTCCAGCACGCGGTAGGCGATCTCCTGCTTCATGCTCTCGAAGACCCACTCGAAGTCGAAGTCGCTGGTGTCGAAGCCGACGGGAACGCCATTGGCGTCGAAGCGGAGCTCGCCGGCCATGCCCTGGGCCGTGTTGGCCACGTCGGCGCCGGACAGCGCGTCGCCCTGCGAAGCCTTGATCAGCACGGCGGCCAGCACGAGCAGGGCGATGCTCAGCACCGCGCCGGCCACATAGGCCAGCAGCACCTTGACCTGCAGGCTATTCAGCCAGCCCATCTTCACGCAGCGCATAACCGAGGCTTCGGACGTTGACGATGCGCTGCCGCGAGCCGATGGCCGCGAGCTTGCGACGCAAACGGTGCAGGGCCACGTCCAGCGCGTTGGGCGTCACGGCCTCGTTCAGGCCCCAGGCCGCGGCTTCCAGCACGCCGCGGCGCACCGTCTCGCCGCGCCTGCGCGCCAGCAGCAGCATGATCTGCATCTCCGATGCCGCCAGCGACACACGTTCGTCGCCGCAGTGGAGCATGCCGTCGCCGGGCTTGAGCCGCAGGTCGCCGTGGCCGGGTTCGAGCGACTGCAGGTCCGCCGGGCGGCGCAGCAAGGCGCGCACACGCGCCACCATCTCGTCCATCGCAAAAGGCTTGGGCAGATAGTCGTCGGCCCCGGCCTCCAGGCCTTCGACGCGGTCGGACAAGGCATCGCGCGCCGTCAGCACCAGGCAGGGCAGGCCCAGGCCGGCCTGGCGCAAACGCTGCAACAGCAGCAGCCCGTCGCCGTCGGGCAGCCCGCGGTCGAGCACCATCGCGCCATAGGGCACCTGCCGGATGGCAGACCAGGCG
>JBASTF010000448.1:0-3317 GCA_049274755.1 Rubrivivax sp.
GTGCTGGCACGCTCGGGCTCGCCCGAGCGTGCGCCGCAGCTGGTGGTCTATGCCCGCGGCGAACGCCCGCAGCTGGCCTGGGACGTGTTCCTCACCGGCGAACAGGACGACGGCACGCCCAGCGAGCTGCATGTCATCGTCGACGCCACGAGCGGCGCCGTGCTCGACGCCTGGGACGACGTGCACACGGCGCCGGTGGTCGGCACCGGCAAGACCCTGCATTCGGGCGATGTCGCGATCACGGCCGAATCGGGCAGCGGCGGCTTCACGCTGAAAGACAACAGCCGCGGCGGCGGCAGCACGCTGGACATGAAGAACCGCGGCTTCGGCAAGGGCGCGGCCGTCAGCGACAACGACAACATCTGGGGCAACAACGCCACCAGCGACCGCGCGACGGTGGCCGCCGACGCGCACTTCGGCGTGGCGCTGACCTGGGACTACTACCTGCAGGTGCATGGCCGCAACGGCATCCGCGACGACGGTGTCGGCGCCGACAGCCGTGTGCACTACAAGCGCAATTACGCCAACGCGTTCTGGAGCGACAGCTGCTTCTGCATGACCTACGGCGACGGCAACAGCAGCATCAAGCCGCTGGTGTCCATCGACGTGGCCGGCCATGAGATGAGCCATGGCGTGACCTCGCGCACCGCCGGCCTCATCTATTCCAGCGAATCCGGCGGCCTGAACGAAGCCACCAGCGACATCTTCGGCACCATGGTCGAGTTCTTCGCCGCCAACGCGGTGGACACGCCCGACTACCTGATCGGCGAGAGGCTGTACACCAACGGAACAAGCTTCCTGCGCAGCATGATCCAGCCCAGCGCCGACGGCGTGTCGGCCGACTGCTGGTACCCGGGTGCCGCCAACCTCGAAGTGCACTACAGCTCGGGCATCGCCAACCACTTCTACTTCCTGCTCGCAGAAGGCACGGCGGCCGGCACGCCGAGCAAGACCTGCGCAGTCGGCAACACCCGTGTCGCCACCGGCAACGGCACGCTGGCCGGCATCGGCCGCGGCAAGGCGGAGAAGATCTGGTACCGCGCGCTGACGGTCTACATGACGGCCAGCACCAACTACGCCGGTGCCCGCGCCGCCACGCTGTCGGCGGCCGCCGACCTGTACGGCGCCGGTTCGCCCGAGGTCAACGCGGTGGCCGCGGCCTGGAGCGCGGTGCTGGTGAACTGACGCAGCAGCACCTGCATCGACAACAAGGGCGCCTGCGGGCGCCCTTGTTGCTGGCTCTCACTGCCAGCTGATCGCCGCCAGGTCGTTGACAAACAGCGGCACGTCCCTCCACAGCCCCTTCACGCGCGCGTTGGCCACGGTGATGAAGGTCGGCTGGTAGAGGTAGGCGGCCACCGCGTCGTTGGCCACCAGGCGCTGTGCGTCGGCCATCAGCTTGTTGCGCTCTTCAGGCTTGATCGTCGCGTTGATCTTCGCCCACAGCGCGTTGAACTCGGCCGACTCGTAGCCCCAGTAGTAGTTGGGGCGCTGGAAGTTGCCGAAGTCCAGCGGCTCGGCATGCAGGATCACCGTCAGGTCGTAGGCCTTCTGGCCGTAGACACCCGACAGCCACTGCGCCCACTCGACGTTTTCGATCTTGGCCTTGATGCCCACCTTGTCCAGCATCGCCGCGATGACCTCGCCGCCCTGGCGTGCATAGGGCGTCGGCGGCAGCTTCATCGTCAGCTCCAGCGGCAGCGCCACGCCGGCCTGGTGCAGCAGGGCCCGCGCCTTGGCCAGGTCGTAGGCGTTGATCGCGGTGGTGTCCACGTAGCCCGGCGCCCCCGGCACGTAGTAGCTGCCGATGGGCACGCCGAAACCGTCGACCGAACCGTCGATGACGGCCTTGCGGTCGATGGCGGCAGCGATGGCGCGGCGCACACGCACGTCGTCCAGCGGCTTGCGCTTGTTGTTGATGGCCAGGATGGCCTTGGCGCGCGAGCCGCCCACCAGCACCTGGTACTTCTTGTTGCCCTCGAACTGCTTCAGGCTGCGTGCCGCCGAGACCCGCGGAAAGGCGTCGACGTCGCCCGACAACAGGGCCGCGACCTGGGCCGCCGGGTCGCTGATGAAGCGGATGACCACACGCCTGAGCTTCACGTCCTTGGCCGCGCGGTAGGCCTCCCAGCGGCCCAGCGTCACCGAGGCGCCCCTGCTCCAGGCATCGAGCTTGAACGGCCCGGTGCCCACAGGCTGCGTGGCGTTGCCGGCCACGCTCTTGGGCTCCACCAGGATGGCCGTGCCCTGGCCCAGCTGGAACAGCAGGTCGGGGTTGCCGTTTTTCAGCGTCAGCACGGCGGTGTTGGCATCGGGCGTGTCGATGCGCTCGATGTTGGCGAACACCGCCTTGTCCTTGTTCGTGCTGTCCTTGGCGCCGGCGCGTTCGAAGCTGAACTTCACGTTGGCCGACGAAAAGGCCTCGCCGTTCTGGTACTTCAGGCCGCTCTTCAGCCTGAAGGTCCAGACCTTGAGGTCGGGCGAGGTGGTCCAGCTCTCGGCCAGCAGCGGCGTGATGCGGCCGTCGCTGTTGATCTTGGTCAGCGTCTCGAAGACGTTGTACTGCACGATCTCGGCGATGGCCGACGCAGCACCCGCCGTCGGGTCCAGGCCCGGTGGCTCCAGCGTCATGCCCAGCACCAGGCTGTCCTTCTTCGTCTGCGCCTGTGCCAGGCCCAGCGCGCCGGCCAGCAGCAGGCCACACAGCAAACCGGTGAATCGCATCGCGGCACCTCCTTGGTTGCCGCGATGTTAGTCAGGGTGCGGGCGTGAGCACGGCCACCGGCTCCGGCGCCAGCAGCGAACCGTCGCGCAGGCCGCGCAGCGTGGCCGCCAGCAAGGCCAGCACCAGCAGCGAGGTCAGGGCCAGCAACACCGGCCCCAGCACCGCCAGCACGCTGCCCGGCGTGGCCAGGCGCAGCGTCAGCGCCGCGAAGGCCGCCAGCGGAAAGGACATCGCCCAGTGCGCCAGGCCAAACGGCAGGGCCGCGATCTGCCGCGCCTGCGTGGCGGCCCAGAGGAAGCTGAACAAGGCCATGCCCCACAGCGCCCAGGCCAGCAGCAGCGGCGCGCCGAACTGCAGCAGGCCCAGGGCCACCACCGCCGGCGGCGCGATGAGGATGAACAGCGTCGGCCGCAGCCGTTCGGGCCAGGCGCCCTGCACCAGCAGGCGCACGACCAGCAGCACAAACACCAGCGGCCAGAACAGCAAGCCGACACCGAACTGCGCTGCCGACCACGCGCCCTGGCCCAGCGGCACACCGGCCAGCGGCACCAGCACGTTGCCGACGATGGGAATGAACAGCGCCGGCGTGACC
>JBASTF010000449.1:0-2160 GCA_049274755.1 Rubrivivax sp.
CTGGCCGCGGGCGCTGCCGGCGCCGCGGCCAGGCGATCGAAGCCGCCGGCCTCGGTGTCGCCGAACAGCATGTCGTCCAGGCCCAGGTCGTCGCGTTCGATGACACTGGCGCCGGCCAGCGCCAGCGCACGGTGCAGCAGGTTCTCGAGCTCGCGCACGTTGCCCGGAAAGCCATAGCCCAGCAGCTGTTCCAGCGCCGGCGTCGACAGCGTCGGCACCGGCGACACGCCGGCATCGCCGGCAATGCGCTCCAGCACCGCGTTGCAGATGGCCGGCAGGTCGCCCATGCGTTCACGCAGCGGCGGCACGATGATCTGGATGACGTTGAGGCGGTAGTACAGGTCCTGGCGGAAACGCCCGCCCTGCACCTCGGCGCCCAGGTCCTTGTGCGTGGCGCTGACGATGCGCACGTTGACCCCCTGCTCGGCGGTGGCGCCGATGGGCCGCACGGCACGTTCCTGGATCACACGCAGCAGCTTGCTCTGCATCGCCAGCGGCAGGTCGCCGATCTCGTCGAGGAACAGCGTGCCCCCTTGTGCAGCCTGGAAAAAGCCGTCGCGGTCTTCGTTGGCACCAGTGAACGCACCTTTGCGGTAGCCGAAGAACTCGGCCTCCAGCAGGCTCTCGGGAATGGCGCCGCAGTTCACGGCGACAAAGGGCTGTGCGCCGCGCGGTGAGACCTCGTGGATGGCACGTGCCACCAGTTCCTTGCCGGTGCCCGACTCGCCGCGCACCAGCACCGGCGCCATGCTGCGTGCCACCTTGCCGACCAGCGCACGCACCTGCTGCATCGCGGTGGACTCGCCGACCAGCCGGTCGAGCGCACGCCGTGGCCCCGCAGGCCGCGGCTCCGGCGCCCGGACACGCGCAGGTTCGGCCGCCAGCGCCGGTGTGCGGCCCAGCGCCGAGGCCACCACGGCGCGGAACTGGCGCAGGTCCACCGGCTTCGTCAGGTAGTCGTAGGCACCGGCCTTCAGGGCCTCCACCGCGTTTTCGGCCGAGCCATAGGCCGTGATGACGATGCCCTTCTCGCCGCGCCCGGCTTCGTCCAGCCGGCGCAGCAGGTCCAGGCCGCTGCCGTCGGGCAGCCGCATGTCGGTGATGACAAGCTGGAAGCGTTTCGCCTGCAGCGTCGTCCAGGCCTCTTCCACCGTTTCGGCACTGTCGACGTCGTAGCCCTCGCGCAGCAGCGTCAGCTCGTACAGCGTGCGCAGATCGGGTTCGTCGTCGACGACGAGCAGACGGGGTGGCGGGTGGGTGCTCACGGGCAGTGCGGCCTCAGGACGACAGCGGCAGCGGGGTCTCGGTGGCGGACGTCAGCAGGCTGCGCTTCATCGTGACGAGGAACTCGTTGCGCGAGCGCTCCGACGGCGGCAGCGCCCGGTACTCGATGCTGGCGCCATAACGTTCGCAAAGTTCACGGCAAATATACAGGCCGAGGCCGGTGCCGCGGCTGCGTGTCGAGAAGAAGGGTTCGAAGAGATAGGGCTCGACATCGGGCGCGATCGGTGGTCCGTCGCTGGCCACGGCCAGCAGCACGGCGGCCTCGTCGCGTGCCACCAGCCGCAGCAGGATGGCACCCGGCCTGGCGCTCGCGTGCCGGTGCGCGTTGTCGAGCAGGTTGACGAGCACACGCCGCAGGTGGTCGGGGTCGAAGGACACACCCAGCGCCTGCGCCGGCAGGTCCACCCGCAGCCGGCTCGCCGGCCCCAGCGGCAGTTCGACGGTGCGCGCCCATTCGCCGGCGATGGCAGCCACCTCGGCACCGGCATCGATGGCGCGCGGCAGCGGCGTGTCGCCGGGCACCAGTTCCATCACGTCGTCGACGATGCGCTTCAGCCGCTCGGCATTGTCGGCCACCATGCGCGCCAGCCGTTGCTGCGTCGGCCCCAGTTCGTCTTCCAGCAGCAAGGCATTGGCCTGCACGATGGCGGCCAGCGGGTTGCGGATCTCGTGGGCGATGCCGGCCGACACACGCCCCATCGCCGCCAGCTTGTCCTGCCGCAGGCGCGCCTGCAGCGTGCGCACGTCTTCGAGCAGCAGCACACACAGCGGCTCTCCCCCAGACCCACCCGCGCCGGCCGCCAGCGCACGGCTGCGCATGAAACGCACACGCATGCGCAGGCTGCGCTGCGAGCCGTCGTCGAAGGCCAGCCGCAC
>JBASTF010000450.1:0-2524 GCA_049274755.1 Rubrivivax sp.
GGCTGACCGCCGCATCCTGCTGGGCCAGTCCTGCGCACTCAGCGGCCCGGCAGCACAGCTGGGCCTGCAGATGAACCGCGGCGCGAAGATCTTCTTCGACAAGCTGAACGCCCAGGGCGGCATCAACGGCCGCACGGTCGAGCTGAAGGCGCTGGACGACGGCTACGAGCCTGACCGCTGCAAGGCCAACACCGAAACGCTGATCAGCAAGGACGAGGTCTTTGCCCTGTTCGGTTATGTCGGCACGCCGACGACGCTGGCGGCGCTGCCGCTGGTGAACAACGCCCGTGTGCCCTTCATCGGCCCCTTCACCGGCGCCGAGGCGCTGCGCGACCCCTTCAGCCGCTACGTCTTCCATGTGCGCGCCTCTTACTACGACGAAACGGCGCTGATCGTGAAACAGCTCACGTCGCTGGGGCTGACACGCATCGCGGTGTTCCGCCAGAACGACAGCTACGGCCAGGCCGGGCTGGACGGCGTGGTGCGTGCGCTGAAGGCGCAGAAGCTGGAGCCGGCCGCCGTGGGCCTGGTGGAACGCAACTCGGTGGACGTGGCGGCCGCGGTGCAGGCCATCGTCGCCAAGCAGCCGCATGCCGTGGTGCAGATCAGCGCCTACAAGAGCTGCGCGGCCTTCATCCGTGCTGCGCGCAAGGCGGGTTATGGCGGCACCTTCTACAACGTGTCCTTCGTCGGCACGCAGGCGCTGGCCGACGAACTGGGCAAGGACGGCCTCGGTGTCGTCGTCAGCCAGGTCATGCCCTTCCCGTTCAGCACGACGACGTCGATTTCGCGCGAATACCGCGAGGCCGTGGCCCAGGCCGGCGGCGACGCGACGGCCAACTACTCGAGCATGGAAGGTTATCTCGCCGCCAAGGTCTTCACCGAAGGCCTGCGGCGCGCGGGTGGCAGCACGCGCGATGCCTTCATCACCGGCTTGGAGTCGCTGCAGCGCCACGATTTCGGCGGCTACCAGGTCAGCTTCAGTGCCCGCGACCACCAGGGTTCGTCCTTTGTCGACCTGTCGATGCTGACCGGGGATGGCAAAGTGCGGCGCTGAACTTGCTTCGGCTGGGTAAGATGGCCGTTTTCGGTCCACGGAACCCACCATGAACCTGATCGAATCGATATTGGCCGACGCGGCCAGCGTCGCCGCGATGCGGCGCGACATCCATGCCCACCCCGAACTCTGCTTCGAGGAGGTGCGCACCGCGGACCTGATCGCCAAGGCGCTGACGGACTGGGGCATCCCGGTGCACCGCGGCCTGGGCAAGACCGGTGTCGTCGGCATCGTGAAAAACGGCAGCTCGAACCGCGCCGTCGGCCTGCGTGCCGACATCGACGCGCTGCCGATGACCGAGCACAACCACTTCGCGCACCGCAGCCAGCACCACGGCAAGATGCACGCCTGCGGCCACGACGGCCACACCGCGATGCTGCTGGCCGCCGCCAAGCACCTGAGCAAACACCGCAACTTCGACGGCACCGTCTACCTGGTGTTCCAGCCGGCCGAAGAAGGCGGCGGCGGCGCCCGCGAGATGATGAAGGACGGCCTGTTCGAGAAGTTCCCGATGGAGGCCATCTTCGGCGCCCACAACTGGCCCGGCATGGCCGTGGGCCAGTTTGCGCTGAAGAGCGGGCCGGTGTTCGCCAGCAGCAACGAGTTCAAGATCACGATCCGCGGCAAGGGCGCGCATGCGGCGCTGCCGCACAACGGCGTCGACCCGGTGCCGGTGGCCTGCCAGATGGTGCAGGCCTTCCAGACCATCGTCACACGCAACAAGAAGCCGATCGAGACCGCGGTGATCTCGGTGACGATGATCCACACCGGCGAGGCCACCAACGTCATCCCCGACAGCTGCGAGATCCAGGGCACGGTGCGAACCTTCACCACCGAGGTGCTGGACCTGGTGGAACGCCGCATGCAGCAGATCGCCGAAGCCACCTGCCTGGCCTTCGAGGCGCGCTGCGAGTTCCAGTTCAAGCGCAACTACCCGCCGACGGTGAACCATCCCGCCGAGACGGCCTTTGCGCGTGAGCTGCTGAGCGAGGTGGTCGGCGCCGACAACGTGCAGGAGTTCGAACCGACGATGGGCGCCGAGGACTTCAGCTTCTTCCTGCAGCACAAGCCCGGCTGCTACTTCCTCATCGGCAACGGCGACGGCAGCCACCGCGAAGGTGGCCACGGCATGGGCCCCTGCATGCTGCACAACCCCAGCTACGACTTCAACGACGACCTGATCCCGCTCGGTGCCACCGCCTGGGTGCGGCTGGCCGAGAAGTGGCTGGGCACGGCGCGATGACGGCGCCGGCCCCGTTGTCGCCCCCGTTCTTCGCCCAGCACTACGCCGAAGCCCGCACGAAATTCCTGGTGGCCGCACAGGCCGCCGGTGCGGTGCTGCAGTCGCATGCCCACCCGCAGCCCGGCCATGATGGCGAGCTGCTGGCGATGGACGTCGCGCGGCTGGGCGCGGCCGACACCAGTGCCGTGCTGCTCGTCACCAGCGCCTGCCACGGCGTCGAAGGC
>JBASTF010000451.1:0-3473 GCA_049274755.1 Rubrivivax sp.
AGCCAGGGCAGGGCGGGGTCGGCAGCCGTCTGCAGCAGCACGCTGAGCATGCGGCGCTGCGTCGGCACGGCCGGCAGCGCGGCACGGCGTGTCAGCAGCGTGCCGCAGGCCAGGTACTGGCGCAACAGCGCCGGCTGGTCGGGCTGCAGCGCGCAGCGCACCTGCAGATGCAGGCGTTGCCAGCGGCGCAGCAGGGCGGCGGGGGAAGCGGTGCTGTCGATCATCACCGTCGGCGGCCTACAGTGGCACGACCAGCCAGACGATGACGATGGCGGCGACGAAGAGCAGGCCTTCGAGCCAGTCGGTGTAGCGGTCTTGCACGGTGGTGGCAGAGGATCTCGATGGGCGAGTATTAAATGCGAACTATTCGCATCTGACAAGAGACCCTGCAGATGCCAGGCTCAGCCCGAGACGTGGATGACGTCGCGCACCATCGGATAGATGTGGTTCTGCCAGCGCCGGCCGCTGAACACGCCGTAGTGGCCGACGCCGGCCTGCACGGTGTGGGTGCGCAGGTAGGAGCGCAGGCTGGTGCACAGGTCCTGCGCCGCCAGCGTCTGGCCCGGGGCGCAGATGTCGTCGCGCTCACCTTCCACAGTGACCAGTGCTGTGCGCCGGATGGCCGCCGGGTTCACGCGCCGGCCGCGCCAGAAGAGTTCGCCGCGCGGCAGCGCGTACTCCTGGAACACCAGGCGCACGGTCTCCAGGTAGAACTCGGCCGGCAGGTCGGCCACCGCCATGTATTCCTCGTAGAACGTGCGCGTGGCGCGCGACTTTTCGTCGTCCTGCTCGACCAGGCTGACGTAGTAGCCGCGGAAGGCGTCGATGTGGCGCTGCTGGTTCATGCTCATGAACGCGCTGAGTTGCACGAAGCCCGGGTAGACACGGCGGCCGGCACCGCGCAGCGGCAGCGGCACGTGGCTGATGAGGTTCTTCTCGAACCACGCGATGGGCTTGGTCGTCGCCAGCTGGTTCACCGCCGTCGGGCTGATGCGGCAGTCGATGGGGCCGGCCATCAGCGTCAGGCTGGCCGGTGTGGCCGGGTCCTGGTCTTCGGACATCAGGGCCGTGGCGGCCAGCGCGGCCACGCAGGGCTGGCAGATCGCCACCAGGTGCGCGCCCGGGCCCAGCGCACGCTGGAAGTTCATCACGTGCTCGACGTACTCGTCCAGCCCGAAGCGGCCGGCGGCCAGCGGGATGTCGCGGCCGCTGTGCCAGTCGGTGATGTGCACGTCGTGGTCCTGCAGCATCGTGCGCACGGTGTCGCGCAGCAGCGTCGCGAAGTGGCCGGACATCGGCGCCAGGATCAGCACCTTGGGTTGTTCCGGCGCGCCGGGTTTGGCAAAGCGGCGCAGCGTGGCAAAGGGCGTGCTGGTCACGACCTCTTCGACAACGGCCTGGCCGCCGACCTCGTGGATGCCCCAGTCCGGCCGCCGGTGCGTGACCTCGGCCAGCCGCATGACCTCCAGCGCCGCCGCCAGCTGGCGCTGCGGCACATGGCCGCCCAGGCCCAGCGTGGGGTCCAGCAGCCACGGCGTGGCCAGGCGCGACAGCGCGCGCAGCGGCCACAAGGCGGTGGCCTGGGTCTGGTAGGCCAGGTACATCATGGACGCTCCGGTCGAGTCGGCATGGCCGGGGGCCTGCAACTTGTGCGCCAGTGCCGGCCGGGCACAGGCTTTGCTGCGGGGCACGCCACCACGACAAGACGGAGCCGCCATGGTCCAGGCCACCGCCAAACGCCCTGCACGCAAAACCGCAGTGGCCACCACCGCCAAGCCCGCTGCGCAGAAAGCACCGGCGCTGGCGCGTGCCACGCTGACGCTGTCGAGCAAAAACTACTCGTCCTGGTCGCTGCGGGGCTGGCTGCTGGCGCGTTTTGCCGGACTGGCGTTCGACGAGGTCATGGTGCCGCCCGACGACGCCAGCGCACGCCGCGAGCTGCTGCTGCTGGCGCCCAGCATCCTGGTGCCCTGCCTGACGCACGAAGGCGCCAAGAGCTGGAACGTGATGGCCATCGCCTACTACCTCGACGAGGTGTTCCCGAAGGCCGCATTGCTGCCGGTCGACCGCGCGGCGCGTGCCCATTGCCGCTCGGTCTGCGGCGAGATGAACTCGGGTTTCCAGAACCTGCGTTCGGCGCTGCCGATGAACCTGAAGGCCAGACACAACAACTTCCGCATCTGGGCTGGTGCGCAGCCCGACATCGACCGCGTCTGCGAGATCTGGCGCGAGTGCCTGGCGCAGTACGGCGGGCCTTACCTCTTCGGCCCGCAGCGCACGATGGCCGACGCGATGTTCGCGCCGGTGGTCACACGTTTCCTCACCTACGGCGTCAAGCTCGACGCCGCCTGCACCTTCTACACGCAGACCGTGATGGCGATGCCGGAGATGCAGGAATGGGTCTTGGCGGCGAAGAAGGAGCCCGACGAGATCCAGGAACTCGACATGGAGTTCTGAGGCCGCGGGCCGTGCAGCTTCAGGTCCAGGCCTGGGGTTCGGGCACCGGGCAGGGCGGCGGCATGTCCAGGGTCTTGAAGTCGGCCGGGCCCACCACTTCCAGGTACTCCATGTCTGGCGAGTAGTCGAACAGGTAGTGCACGATGCCGGGCCGCTGGTGCACGCAGTCGCCGGCCGAGACCAGGGTCTCGACATCGCCGTACATGAAGCGCGCCCAGCCCTTGATCATGTAGACGATGTGGAACTGCGCCTCATGTCGGTGCCAGCCCGTGCCCTTTTCCGGGGCCGAATGCGCCTTCACGAGCTGCGCGACGACCTGTCCGCGTGTGGATTGTTCGACACCGAGGTCGCGGTACAGGAAGAAGTCGCGCAGCCCCTCGCCCCGCCAGGGCGTGTCGCCGGGCTTGATGTGCGAGAACGCGGTGGTCGTCGTCGTGTCCAGCATGGCAATGTGCTCCGCGGTGAATGGTGCGGTGCACCATGCATATCGCGTTCCTGCCGGACGGCACTTTCACAGCGCGCGTGCGGCGCCGCGCAGCGCCGGGTGGCGCTGGCTGGTGATCAGGTAGACCGGGATGGCCGCCAGGTAGTCGCGGAAGCGCCCCTTGCCGACAAAACGTTCGCGGAAGGCCGACCTGGCGAGCAGCGGCGCCAGCCTGGGCACGATGCCGCCGCCGATGTAGACGCCGCCGCGTGCCCCCAGCGTCAGCGCCAGGTTGCCGGCCGTGGTGCCGAGGAAGGCGAAAAACAGCTGCAGCGCCTCGGCACTGCGGCTGTCCTGGCCGCTCTGCGCACGTTCGGCGATGCTGGCGGCGTCCAGCGCCGGTTGCGGCGCCGGCACGCCGTCGATCATGCACAAGGCTTCGTGCAGCCAGACCAGGCCCAGGCCCGACACCGCACGTTCGGCCGAGGCATGGCCGAAGCGGCGCAGCAGCGCTGCGGCAACGGCGGCTTCGCGCTCGGTCACCGGGCTCAGCGTGACATGGCCGCCTTCGCCGGGCAGGGCCGCCCAGCCG
>JBASTF010000452.1:0-5119 GCA_049274755.1 Rubrivivax sp.
CCCGACGACCACACACGCCAGTGCGCGGCCGCGGCGCTGGGCCGGCCGCTGGAACTGCAGCCGGAAGCGAAGGCGCTGATCCTCGAGCGCATGCGCGACCTGGCCGCCGAAAAGGGCGAGGCCTACGAACCCGAGCGGCCCGACAACCTGCACCGGCTGAACATGGGCATGTTCCCCGCGGGCGCGGCCATCGTTCCGAACCCGTACAACAAGATCGCCGGCTTCAGCGTGGACCACGTGCACTTCGTGCCCGGATTCCCGGTGATGGCCTGGCCGATGATCGAGTGGGTGCTGGACCAGCGCTACGCGCACCTGCAGGGCGGCGAGCGCCAGCGTGAACGCTCGGCCCTCGTCTTCGACGCGATGGAGGCCACGCTGACGCCGCTGATGGAAGCGGTGGAGGCGCAGTTTCCCGGCATCAAGGTCTTCAGCCTGCCCAGCGTCGACCATCCGCAGCATGGCCGCCACATCGAACTGGGCGTGAAGGGCGGCGGCGAACTGCTGGACGCCGCCTACGCCGTGCTGCGCGACGGCGTGCTGGCCTTGCACGGACGGCTGGGCCCTGAGATGGTGCGATAAAGCGCACCAAAATAGAGAGCTCGAATGCACCGCGTTGAAACGCGGTCGCCGCCAGGGCTGTTTTCCCTCGGTGGAGGCAGCGCCCTGCGCCCCTGCGGGACCCCAGAATCGGGCATGCTTTCTGCTACATTCCTGTGCGCCTTTTGGGGTCATTTGCCCTGGAACCGCCCCGAACAAATCACCCCATTTACCCACGAGCCCCGCTAGGAGAGATCTGCATGGCAAAGACCGTTGCCGACGTGATGAAGATGGTCAAGGAAAACGAAATCAAATTCGTTGACTTCCGCTTCACCGACACCCGCGGCAAGGAACAGCACGTCTCGGTGCCTGTCTCCCATTTCGACGAAGGCAAGTTCACCGACGGTCACGCGTTCGACGGTTCGTCGATCGCCGGCTGGAAGGGCATCGAAGCATCGGACATGCAGCTGATGCCCGACCCGAACACCGCCAACATCGACCCCTTCTTCGAAGAGCCGACGCTGATCCTGACCTGCGACGTCGTCGACCCCGCCGACGGCAAGCCCTACGAGCGCGACCCACGTTCGCTGGCCAAGCGCGCCGAGGCCTACATGAAGAGCACCGGTCTGGGCGACGCCGCCTACTTCGGCCCGGAGCCCGAGTTCTTCGTGTTCGACAGCGTGCGTTGGAGCAACGACATGTCGGGCTGCTTCAGCAAGATCGAAAGCGAAGAAGCCGCCTGGAACACCGGCAAGGAATACGAACACGGCAACAGCGGTTTCCGCCCCGCTGTGAAGGGGGGTTACTTCCCGGTGCCGCCGGTGGATTCGGGCCAGGACCTGCGCTCGGAGATGTGCCTGATCCTCGAATCGCTGGGCATCCCGGTCGAAGTGCACCACCACGAGGTGGCGAACGCCGGCCAGATGGAAATCGGCACGAAGTTCAGCACGCTGATCCAGCGCGCCGACTGGGTGCAGCTGCAGAAGTACGTCATCCACAACGTCGCCGCCGCCTACGGCAAGACGGCCACCTTCATGCCCAAGCCCATCGTCGGCGACAACGGCAGCGGCATGCACGTGCACCAGAGCGTGTGGAAGGACGGCGTCAACCTGTTCGCCGGCGACGGCTACGCGGGCTTGAGCGACTTCGCGCTGTACTACATCGGCGGCATCATCAAACACGCCCGCGCGCTGAACGCCATCACCAACCCCGGCACCAACAGCTACAAGCGCCTGGTGCCCGGCTTCGAAGCCCCGGTGAAGCTGGCCTACTCGGCGAAGAACCGCTCGGCCTCGATCCGCATTCCGTACGTGGCCAACCCCAAGGGCCGCCGCGTCGAAGCGCGTTTCCCGGACCCCTTGATGAACCCCTACCTGGGTTTTGCGGCCCTGCTGATGGCCGGCCTGGACGGCGTGGAAAACAAGATCCACCCGGGCGAAGCCGCCACCAAGGACCTGTACCACCTGCCGCCGGAAGAAGACGCGAAGATCCCGACCGTCTGCAACAGCCTCGACCAGGCCCTGGACTACCTGGACAAGGACCGCGGCTTCCTGACCAAGGGCGGTGTCTTCACCGACGCCTACATCGACGCCTACATCGACCTGAAGATGCAGGAGGTGACGCGTTTCCGCATGGCCACGCATCCGGTCGAGTTCGACATGTACTACACGCTGTAAGCCGAGCAGGCCCAACGGCGGAGGGGACGGCTTGCCGTCCCCTTCTTTGTTTTCCGACTGCGCCACAATCCGCGCATGAAGCACCTGCTGATCGCCGCCCTGGCCCTGGGCGGCAGCGCCTGGGCCCAAGGCATGGTCTACCGCTGCCCGGGCAACCCCGAGAGCTACACCAACCTGCTGTCGGCGCAGGAAGCCAAGGACAGGGGTTGCCGCACGATCGACGGGGCGCCCATCACCATCGTCAGCACGCCGCCGCGGCCGGCGCCTCGGGCCGGTGTCGTGCCGTCCTCGGGGGCTGCACGCAGCGGTGAGCGTGTGGACCCGGCCGAGCAGCGTGCACGCGATAACGACGCACGCCGCATCCTGGCCGACGAACTGCGGCGCGAGGAAGAACGCCTGGCCGCGCTGCAGAAGGAATTCAACAACGGCGAACCCGAGCGCAGGGGCGACGAGCGCAACTACCAGCGCTACCTCGACCGCGTCGCCGACATGAAGGCGGCCATCACGCGCAAGGAAGCCGACATCGCCGCGCTCAGGCGCGAGATGAACAAGCTGCCCCAGTGAAAGACGAACCGCATCCCGCCTCTCTCCCCGGCTTCGACGCCTTCGACCACCTGGCCACGATGGTGGCCATCGCCCGCCCCGACGGGCGCTGCCTGCAGGCCAACTCCACGCTGGAGAACCTGATCGGCACCTCGCGCCGCGCCTTGCAGCGCGGCAGCGTCTTCGACTGGCTGGTCGACCCGACGCAGCTGCGCGACACGATGGAGATGGTGGCGCGCAACGAGGTCGCCAGCGGCCGCTTCGACGCCGCGATGAAGCGCCCGGTGGCCCTGGGCCTGAGCAACCCAGAGCTGCCGGTGCACGTCATCGTCAGCCAGCTCGACCGCGGCGACCGTGTGCTGCTGGAGCTGATCGAGGTCGAGCAGCAGACCCGCCTGGACCGCGAAGAGCGGGCCCACGGCCTGGCGCAGGCCAACAAGGAGCTGGTGCGCAATCTCGCGCACGAGATCAAGAACCCGCTGGGCGGCATCCGCGGCGCGGCGCAGCTGCTGGCGATGGAGGTCACCTCGAAGGAGCTGACCGAATACACCCAGGTCATCATCCACGAGGCCGACCGCCTGCAGGCCCTGGTCGACCGCCTGCTGGCGCCGCACCGGCGCCCGCACGTGGTGGGCGACGTCAACATCCACGAGATCTGCGAACGTGTGCGTTCGCTGGTGCTGGCCGAGTACCCGCGTGGCCTGATGGTGGAGCGCGACTACGACACCTCGATCCCCGAGTTCCGCGGCGACCGCGAGCAGCTGATCCAGGCGGTGCTGAACATCGCACACAACGCGACGCAGGCGCTGTCGGAGCGCATCGCCGCCGGCGACGCGCAGCTGGTGCTGCGCACGCGCGTGGCACGCCAGGCCACGTTCAGTCGCCAGCGCTTCCGACTGGCACTGGAATTGCATATCCAGGACAACGGGCCGGGTGTGCCCGAGGCCATCCGCGATCGCATCTTCCACCCGCTGGTATCCGGGCGCGAAAACGGTTCCGGCCTCGGCTTGACGCTGGCGCAGACCTTCGTGCAGCAGCACCACGGCACGATCGAATGTGACAGCGTCCCGGGCCGGACCGTCTTCAAGATCCTCATTCCTCTGCCCTGACGGGCCTTGAACGACGCCTCTAGAACCCGAATGCACAAGCCGACAGCATGAAACCCATCTGGATCGTCGACGACGATCAATCCATCCGCTTCGTGCTGGAAAAGGCGCTGATGCGCGAGCAGTTCGCCGTGCGCAGTTTTGCCAGCGGCCGCGACGTGCTGGCGGCGCTGGACGACGACGAGCCGCAGGTGCTGGTCAGCGACATCCGCATGCCCGGCGGCTCCGGCATCGACCTGCTGGGCAAGGTGAAGGCGCGCCTGCCCGGCCTGCCGGTCATCATCATGACGGCCTTCTCCGACCTGGACAGCGCCGTCAGTGCCTTCCAGGGTGGCGCTTTCGAGTATTTGCCCAAACCCTTCGACCTGCCGAAGGCGGTGGAACTGATCCGCCGCGCCGTCGACGAAAGCCTGCGCGAGGAAGTGCGCGAAACCGTCGACAAGGCCGTGCCCGAGATGCTGGGCCAGGCGCCGGCGATGCAGGACGTGTTCCGCGCCATCGGCCGGCTGAGCCAGAGCAACGTCACGGTGCTGATCACCGGCGAAAGCGGTTCCGGCAAGGAACTGGTGGCACGTGCGCTGCACAAACACAGCCCGCGCGGCCAGGGGCCGTTTGTCGCCATCAACACCGCGGCGATCCCGAAAGACCTGCTGGAAAGCGAGCTCTTCGGCCACGAGCGCGGTGCCTTCACCGGCGCACAGACGATGCGCCGCGGCCGCTTCGAACAGGCCGACGGCGGCACGCTGTTCCTCGACGAAATCGGCGACATGCCCTTCGACCTGCAGACGCGTTTGCTGCGTGTGCTGAGCGACGGCCAGTTCTACCGCGTCGGCGGCCACCAGCCGCTGAAGAGCAATGTGCGTGTCATCGCCGCCACCCACCAGAACCTGGAAGACCGGGTGCGGCAAGGTGTGTTCCGCGAAGACCTGTACCACCGCCTGAACGTCATCCGGCTGCGCCTGCCGGCGCTGCGCGAGCGCCGCGAGGACATTCCGATGCTGACGCGCTTCTTCCTGCAGAAGAGCGCGCGTGAACTCGGTGTCGAAGCCAAGCGCATCACCGATGCCGCCGTCGCGCGGCTGGCCGGCTTCGAGTTTCCCGGCAACGTGCGCCAGCTGGAAAACGTCTGCCACTGGCTGACGGTGATGGCGCCGGCCCAGGTGGTCGAAGCCAAGGACCTGCCGCCCGAACTGCTGGCCGCACCCGAAGGCCGGCCCGCTGCGCCGGCGGCCGTGCTGCCGGCGGCCGATGCCGCCT
>JBASTF010000453.1:0-1606 GCA_049274755.1 Rubrivivax sp.
AGCTGATCGTCCGCCTCACCGACGGGCGGCGCCTGCGCACCCGCACCGTGGTCGTCGCCAGCGGCGCCCGCTACCGGCGGCCCGGTGTGCCCAGGCTGGGCGAGTTCGAAGGCCGCGGTGTCTGGTACTGGGCCTCGGCCATCGAAGCCACGATGTGCACGCAGTCGGAAGTGGCCCTGGTGGGCGGTGGCAATTCCGCCGGCCAGGCCGCGGTCTTCCTGTCGCAGCACGCGGCCCATGTCCATGTGCTGGTGCGCGGCCCCAGCCTGGCGGCCAGCATGTCGCGCTACCTGATCGACCGCATCGAGGCCACGCCCAACATCGAGCTGCGGCCGCACACCGAAGTCACCCAGCTGCATGGCGACACGCAGACCGGCCTGGGCGCCGTCTCGTGGCGCAACCACCGCACCGGCGTCGAAGAGCAGCGCAGGCTGCGCAACATGTTCCTCTTTGTCGGCGCCGACCCGGAAACACGCTGGCTCGACGGCTGCCACATCGGCGTCGACCGCGCCGGTTTCGTGCTCACCGGCACGGCTGCGGGCCCCGTGGCCGACGGCCACCAGCCGGCGCCGCTGGAAACCAGCGTTCCCGGTGTGTTCGCCGTCGGCGACGTGCGCTCCGGCTCGGTCAAGCGTGTGGGCGGCGCCATCGGCGAAGGTGCGGCCGCCGTCGCGCAGATCCACCAGCACCTGGCGAACAGCGCCGCATGAACGCGCCGGGCAAGGCCCGCCACGCCGCCCCTGCTCAGGCGATGCGTGCGAACCAGAGCAGCGACAGCGCCGACGCCACCCCCATCAGCACGGCCGCCAGCAGCGCCAGCAACGCGGTGAACTCGGTCTCGCGTGTGCGCACCTGCAGGCGTGAGCCCAGCGTCTGGTAGACGCTGCGCAGGGCTTCGGCCGTGCCGGCGTGGTGGTATTCGCCGCCGGTCATGCGCGCCACTTCGCGCAGCGTGGTTTCGTCCAACTGCAGGTACATGGCCATGCCTTCGCCGGCAGAGGCACGGCCGTCGATGGTGCCCAGGCCCACGGCATAGATGCGGATGCCGCGGTCGGCCGCCATCTTCGCGGCTTCCAGCGTGTCGACCCCGGTGGTGCGGCGGCCATCGCTCAGCAGGATGATGGCCGCGGCGTCGTAGGACCCGGGCTGCACCGGCTGGATGGGCGGCGGCGCCGGTCTGGCTTTCTGATCCAGGCTGCGCGCCTTGCGCCGCGGGCCGAGGCTCATCTCTTCCAGATCGATGCCCTGCTCCGGGAACAGCTCGGCCAGGCACAGCACGATGGCGCTGCCGACCGCGGTGCCGGTCTGCATCTGGATGGCGTCGATGGCGCCGATCAGCGACGGCCGGTCGCTCGTCACACGCTGCACGGTCTGGGCATTGCCGGCGAAGGTGACCAGGCCCACCTCGATGTTCGGCGGCAGTTCCTGCAGGAAGCTGCGCGCGGCCTCCTGTGCGGCCACCATGCGTGTCGGCTTGACGTCCTGCACCCGCATGCTGAGCGAGACGTCGATCGCCAGCATGATGGTGGAACTGGCCCAGGGCAGGGTCAGCGGCGCCGTGGGGCGCGCCATGGCCAGCAGCAGCACGGCCAGCGCCACCAGGAAC
>JBASTF010000454.1:0-3895 GCA_049274755.1 Rubrivivax sp.
GCCGGCGGCAGCCTGCACCTGGCGCTGGACGGCTGCGTCGCCAGCGTCGACGACGTGACCTACGCGCCGCCGCGCGGCAGCGAGCAGGCGGCCGAGTCGACGATCAGCGCGCCGATGAACGGGCGCGTGCTGGCGGTGCTGGTGCAGGCGGGCGATGCCGTCACCAAGGGCCAGCGCCTGGCGGTGCTGGAAGCCATGAAGATGGAGCACCAGCTCGTCGCGCGGCGCGACGGCGTGGTCGAGCGTGTCGCCGTGCGCGCCGGCGACCAGGTGGCCACGCGCGCCGTCATCGCCACCCTGGTCGAAGCCGCCGCGACGTCCTGAACGTCCAACCGGAAACCCACCGTGAACACCAGCGCCAGCAGCAGCCCCTTCTACAGCGCCGAGCACGCGGCCTTCCGCGACGCCATGCGCCGCTTCGTCGCGCGCGAGATCACGCCCAACGTCGAAGCCTGGGAGGCGCAGGCCAGCTTCCCGCTTGAGCTGTACCGCAAGGCCGCCGAAATCGGACTGCTCGGCCTGGGCTTCCCCGAAGCCTGGGGCGGCAACGACGGCGACCTGTTCATGACCATCATCGCGGCGCAAGAGCTGGCCCGCTGCGGCGCCGGCGGCGTGCTGGCCAGCCTGTTGTCGCACACCATCGGCTGCCCGCCGATCGTCAACGTCGGCTCCGACGAGATCAAGCGCAAGGTGCTGCCTTCGGTGCTGCGCGGCGAGAAGATCAGCGCGCTGGCCATCACCGAGCCCTCGGGCGGCTCGGACGTGGCCAACCTCAAGACCACGGCGCGGCGCGACGGCGATCACTTCGTGCTCAACGGCTCCAAGACCTTCATCACCTCGGGCATTCGCGCAGACTTCTACACCGTGGCGGTGCGCACCGGTGGGCCGGGCCCCGGTGGGGTGTCGCTGTTGCTGGTGGACAAGGGCACACCCGGCTTCACCCAGACGCGGTTGGAGAAGATGGGCTGGCTGTGTTCGGACACCGCCACTCTGCACTTCGACGACTGCCGCGTCCCGGTGGCCAACCTTGTGGGCGCCGAGAACCAGGGCTTCAAGGCCATCATGCTCAACTTCAACCGCGAGCGCATCTTCCTGGCCGCCGGCGCCAACGGCTTTGCCCGCGTCTGCCTGGACGAGGCCCTGGCCTGGGCGCAGCAGCGCGAGATGTTCGGCGGCCGGCTCATCGACCAGCAGGTCACGCGCCACAAGCTGGCCGACATGGCCATGCGCATCGAGGCCACGCAGGCCCTGCTGGAACTGCTGGCCTGGCGCGTCGAACAGGGCGAGGCGCCCGTCGGCGAGATCTGCCTGCTGAAGAATCAGGCCACCCAGACCATGGCCCACTGTGCCAGCGAAGCGGTGCAGATGCACGGCGGCGCGGGCTTCATCCGCGGCGTCAAGGTCGAGCGCATCTACCGCGAGGTCAAGGTCAACGCCATCGGCGGCGGTGCAGAAGAAGTGATGCGCGACCTGGCAGCGCGGCAATTGGGGTTCCACTGATGAACCAGCCCGACATCGAAGAAGGCGCAACGGCCTGCCTGTGCGCCGCGATGCACGAGGCGCTGCGCAGCGCGCCTGCGGTGTCGCGCGGCGATGCTTTCCCCCGCGCTTGGTGGCAGCACCTGGGCGCACAGGCCATGCTGGGCGTGGGCTTCGACCCCGATGGCGGCGAGCCCCGTGCCGACTGGCCGGCCGTGGCTGCGCTGGCGGGCATCATCGCCCGCGAAACGGGCCACCTGGGGCTGGCCCTGGGCTGGCTGATGAACGAGATGCTCGGCCGCTTCGTCATCGGCCCGCACGTCGGCCATGACGGCCATCGCGCCCTGCTGCGCATGATGGCCGCAGGCCGCAAGATCGTTGCCCTGGCCATCTCCGAGCCGCAGGCCGGGGCCCACCCCAAGCTGCTGCGCTGTGCGGCGCGCCGGCACGACGGCCAATGGTTGCTCGAGGGCGAGAAGTCCTTCGTCAGCAACGGCCCGGCGGCCGATGTCGTCGTCGTGCTGGCGGTCACGGGCGAGAACGCTGGGCGCAAGCGCTTCGACGCCTTCATCGTCGACGCCGACAATCCGGGCCTGGCCCGCCGACCGACCGGGCGTGACGCAGTGCTGCTGCCGCTGGGCCACTGCGGCCTGGTGCTGGACGGCTGCCTTGTCCCCGATGCGCGGCGTCTGGGCACCGAGGGCAAGGCCTTCGACCTGATTGCCAAACCGCTGCGGACCTTGGAGGACACCCTGCTCGGCAGCGCCATGGCGGGCGCGATGCAGGCCGAACTCGAGGCCCTCGCCCGCTGGCAGCGAGGCACGAGGCCGACGCCCGACACCCTGCGGCGGCTGGGCGCGTTCCGGCTGGAGCTGATGGCGATCGACACCCTGGTTGCGCAGTCGTCGCGGCAACTCGCTGGCCACGGGCCCGGCGAAGAGCTGGCCGATCTCAACGCCGGCCTGCGCATCCTCCTGCAGCGCTGGCAGGCCGGTTGCGAGGCCTTTGCCGCCCAGCTCGACGACCACGAAACGCGACTTCTCGACATCGCCAGCGATCTTCGCACCGTGCTCGGCATCGCGCGCGGGGTCGGCGAGGCACGACATTTGAAGGCCGGCACCGGCCTGGTCAGTACCAAGGAAAACCATGAAAGCCCTGCATGACTCGCACTTCGACACGGTCGACGTGGTGTCGTCCCGCCTCGCGGACGTCGACTACATCTGTACCCGGGAGCTCGCAACCGCGGTCTACCTGGCGTTCAACCTTGAGAAGCCGATCCTGGTCGAAGGCCCAGCCGGCGTCGGCAAGACCGAACTGGCCAAGAGCATGGCCACCATCCTGGATGTGCCGCTGATTCGCTTGCAGTGTTACGAAGGCCTGGACGAGTCGAAGGCACTGTACGAATGGAAGTACGGCAAGCAACTGCTGTACACGCAGCTGCTGAAGGACAAGCTGGCCGAGATGATGCAGGGCGCGGTCGGCCTCGCTGCGTCGATCGAGAAGTTGCACGGCCATGACGACCTGTTCTTCTCCGAGCACTTCCTCGAGCCGCGGCCGCTGTACCAGGCGCTGCACCAGGAGCGCGGCTGCGTTCTGCTGATCGACGAGATCGACAAGTCCGACCCCGAGTTCGAGGCCTTCCTGCTGGAAGTGCTGTCGGACTTCCAGGTCTCGGTGCCCGAGCTCGGCACCATCGTGGCCAAGGTCAAGCCGCTGGCGTTCCTGACCAGCAATAACACGCGCGAGATGAGCGACGCGCTCAAGCGCCGCTGCCTGCACCTGCACATCCCCTTCCCCGAGGCCAAGGTCGAGCGCGCCATCCTCGAGCGCCGCGTGCCCGGGCTGTCGCAGACCCTGAACCGCGAGCTGGTGGCCTTCGTCCAGGCGGTGCGCGCCATCGACCTGAAGAAGCAGCCCTCGGTCAGCGAGACCATCGACTGGGCCAAGACCCTGCTGCTGCTCAATGCCGAGCACCTGAGCCTGGACCTGGTGCGCGACACGCTCAATGTCTTCCTCAAGTTCGAGCAGGACATCGCGTCGGCCACCGAACAGCTGCCGGCGCTGCTGGCCCAGGCGCGCAAGGACGCGGAGCTGCCGCTTTCGAGCCATCATGCAAGCCACGCTTGAAGACTTCTTCAAGGCGCTGCGCGGCAGCGACATCGAAGTCAGCCTGAACGCGCAGATAGACGCTGCGCGCGCTACCGCGCTCGTGGGCTGGCGCGAACGCGAGTTGCTGAAGAGCGCGCTCGGCGCGACGCTGGTCAAGACCGTACCCGACCGGGCCATCTTCGACCAGACCTTCGAGCGCTTCTTCCACTTCGATACCTTCGGCACACGCCCCGCAGGCAAGCCCGGCGCGGCGCCCGCTGTCGCACCGCCGCCCAGCGAGCAGCCGCAATCCAACGCCGAAGGCAGC
>JBASTF010000455.1:0-9357 GCA_049274755.1 Rubrivivax sp.
CGATGCCGTATCTGGGCATCGCCGCGCCGCTGCGCCGCGGCACGGTGACGGCGCGTGTGAAAGCACAGCCGCTGCCCGACGCAGCCACACTGGCCGACACGATGCTGGCGCTGTGGCGCCGAGCCACCTACCGCGAAGAGCGTTATGCCGCGGCCGAACTGGCGCGGCTGGGCCGCCACAAGAAACTGGCCGGCACAGGCCTGCTGCCGGTCTACGAAGAGATGGTCAGCAGCGGCGCCTGGTGGGACTACTGCGACGACATCTCGGGCGACGGCATCGGTGCACTGCTGCTGCAAGACCCGGCCACCGTGAAGCCGCTGCTGCGCCGCTGGGCCGTCGGCGACGACCTCTGGCTGCGGCGTGCGGCCATCCTGTCGCAGCGCCGGCTGAAGACCGGGTTCGACGCTGTGCTGCTCTACGAGACCATCCTGCCGTCGATCGGCAGCGGCCGTTTCGCCAACGAGTTTTTCATCCGCAAAGGCATCGGCTGGGCGCTGCGCGAGCGCTCGTACCGGGCGCCCGACGAGGTGATCGCCTTCTGCGAAGAGTATTCAACGCAGCTGTCGCCGCTGACACGCCGTGAAGCGCTGAAGGCCATCACGCGCCGGCAGGCTGCGTGACGGGCACGAGGAAGTTGCCGGCCTCGAAAGACACCGGCGGCGCCTCGGGGTCGAAGCTGACGCCGACCGGATCCTCGCCCCGCTGCAGCGCGGCCAGCTGGCGCTGCAGCAGCCGGCGCAGCATCACGATGCCGCGGTCGCTGGTGGCCAGGTGTTCTTCGGAGTGCCAGGCGATCGCGCCCTGGCTGACCTGGGCTTCGTAGTCGCCGGGGAAGGCCCGGTGTTCTTCTTCGCTGAGCTCTTCCCAGAGCTTGCCGTTCAGCCGCGAGCGCATGCGCGCCAGTTCACCGGCCGCCGTCACACGCCCGGCGACGTAGATGCGGAAATGGTGGTCGTCCATCGGCAGCACCCAGCCGATCGACTCGACGCGGCCATACTTGCCCAGCCGCGGGCTCGGGATCACACGCAGCGTCGGCAATGCCGCTTCGCTGATGCGGCGCAGCGTGCTGCCGTCGGCCAGCGTGCGCAGCGAGATCGTCTTCACGCCCAGCGGCGCTTCGGCCCAGCTGACCTCGGGCATCAGCGACATCTGCTCGACGAACTGGGTGCCGCTGAACGTGCCGTGCAGCACCACCACGTGGAAGGGGTCGACCAGGTTCTCGTAGTGCTGCAGCCAGTTGCAGGGAATGACTTGCGGCCCGCCACCGCCGATGCTGTTGCCGTCGGCTTCGATGAACTCGCCGGCGTCCAGCGTTTCCAGCGCGTCGTAGCGCGGCAGCACCGGCTTCTTGTCGGGCGGCCCCAGGTAGGCCCAGACCAGGCCGTACAGCTCTTCGACCGGATACCAGGGCTGGCGCCGCCGCTCGCGGCTGGGCGCGCCCAGGTTGGGTTCGCAGGGCTGTTCGAGGCAATGGCCTTGCACGTCGAACAACCAGCCGTGGTAGCAGCAGCGGATGCCACGCTCTTCGACCTTGCCGTAGTACAGCGAAGCGCCGCGGTGCGCGCAGTGCGGGTGCACCAGCCCGGGCCGGCCGCTGCCGTCGCGGAACAGGATCAGCGTCTCGCCCAGCACCTGCACCTGCTTCGGCGTGCTGCCGGCGTCGGCCGCCAGCCCCACCGGGTGCCAGTAGCGGCGCAGCAACTCGCCCATCGGCGTGCCGGCGCCGACCTCGGTGAGCGTGGCGTTGTAGCTCGGGGCCTTGCGGCCGTAGGCCGTGCCGGTGTCGACTTGGATGGGGATGGTCTTCATTCGATGGTCACGCCGGAAGCCTTGATCAATGCCGCCCATTGCGGAATCTCGGCGCGCTGCGCCGCGGCGAAGTCGTCGGGGGTGTTGCCCAGCGGCTCGAAGCCCATGTCGGACAGCTTGGCGCGCAGCTCCGGCGTCTGCGTGATCTCGCGCAGCGCTGCCACCAGCTTGTCGACCACGGCCTTTGGCAGCTTCGCCGGCGCCATGAAGCCAACCCAGCTGTCGAGCAGGAAACCGTCGAAGCCCTGTTCGGCGAAGGTCGGCACGTTCGGCAGCGTGCCGACGCGGCGGGCGCCGGTGATGCCCAGCGCCTTCATCTTGCCGGCCTGCACATGGGTGCGTGCGGTGGCCGGGTTGGCCCAGCCGGCGTCGAGCACACCGCCGAACATGTCCAGGTGCAGCGCCGCCTCGCCCTTGTACGGCACATGTTCCAGCGGCGCACCGCTCTGGCGCTTCAGCAGTTCACCGCTCAGGTGCGCGGCCGAGCCGTTGCCCCAGGTGCCGTAGGTGACACGGCCCTTGGCCTTGGCCCAGGCGACGAACTCCTTCAGCGTGTTCGCCGGGTTCGCGGCCGGCACCACGATCATCGGCCCGCCGGTGGCGATCTGGCTCAGCGGCTGGAAGTCGCGCAGCGGGTCATAGGGCACTTTCTGCTGCAGCAGCGGCACGGTGGTGTGGGTCAGCGACAGCGTCAGCATCAGCGTGTAGCCGTCGGGCGGCGCCTTGGCGACGAAGTCGGCAGCGACGATGCCGCTGGCGCCGGGTTTGGCGTCCACCACCACGGTCTGGCCCCAGCGCTGTGCCAGGCGTTCACCGTAGATGCGGGCGATGTTGTCGATGGGCCCGCCGGCCGTGCCGAAGGGCACCAGCCGGATAGCCTTGTTCGGGTAGGCCCCGTCCTGGGCCTGGGCCGGCAGACCGTGCAGCGCGCAGGCCGGCAGGCAGAACAGCAGGGCACGTCGATCCATCATCATCTGTCTCCATCGGTCTTGTTGTCGGGTCGGGGTGCAGACTACGCAGCCGCATGACATCGATCAAATCGAAGCTTTGGATATGACATATGGCTCCCGGTGATATCCGCGGCGTCGACGTTGCGATGCTGCGCACCTTCGACGCGCTGATGCGCGAGCGCAGCGTCTCGCGGGCTGCGGCGCGGCTGTTCCTCAGCCAGCCGGCGGTGAGCGCGTCGCTGGGCAAACTGCGCCGGGTGTTCGGCGACCCGCTGTTCACACGCACCGCCCACGGTGTGCTGCCGACCGAACGGGCGCAGGCGCTGGCCGTGCATGTCGAACGTGTGCTGGCCGAGATGGCGGCCATGCTGGACAGCGGCGAAGGTTTCGACCCCACCAGCTCGCAGCGCATCTTCCGCATCGCCGGCACCGACCACACGAGCCGGCTGATGCTGCCGGCGCTGGTGTCCGAACTGGTGGCCTGCGGTTCCGGCATCCGCATCTTCTGGGAGTCGGGTGCGATCGCGGCGCTGAACGAACGGCTGCGCAAGGGCGATGTCGACCTGGCCGTGCTGCCGCGCACGCAGACGCCGCGCGACGTCGAAGCCGCCCTGCTCTACAGCGACCGCTACGTGCTCGCCGCGCGCCACGGCCACGCTGCGCTGGCGCAAGGCGTGGACGTCACGCTCGACGCCTTCTGCGACACGCCGCATGTCTTCCTGGGCTACGGCAGCACGATGCTCGACGACCGCATCGACGCCGCGCTGCAGCGCGAAGGTCGCAGGCGCAATGCGCAGGTGGCGGTCACCACCTTCAGCCAGATGGTCGACGTGCTGGTGCGCACCGACCACCTGGCCGTGATGCCCGAGCGTGTGGTGCAGACCCATGCCGACAAGCTGCAGCAGCTGGCGCTGCCGATTCCGCTGCCGGACTACCAGCTTTTTGTCTGCTGGGACAGCCGCAGCAACGGCGATGCCGGGCTGCAGTGGTTGAAGGCCATGGTGCTGCGCACGCTGGCCACGGCGGCTTGAGCGCCGGCGCCTCGGCGTCTCAGCGCAGGCCAAACATCATCTGTCGCGCCAGCCAGTGTTTCACCGGCGGCAGCGCCTGCAGCGCCGCCAGCCCCAGGCCACGTGCCAGCGCCGCGCCGGGCAGCTGCCAGGTGAAGCTGCGGGCCAGGAAGTCGGTGCTGGCGATGGTGGCCCAGCGGTCGGCGCCGCGTGTCCACTCCACCTGCCGCAGCGCAGCGTCGACATCGTCACCACCCTGGCGCAGCGCGGCCACCAGTGCATGGGCGTCGCGCAGCCCCAGGTTCAGGCCCTGGCCGGCCACCGGGTGCAGGGTCTGCGCCGCATTGCCGATGCGCACAGTGCGGCCAGCCACCAGCGTGCGCTCGGCATTCAGCCCCAGCGCAAAAGCCTTCAGCGGCGACAGCGCCACCGGCCGCCCGGCCAGCGGCGGGAAGACGCTGGCCAGCACGGCCAGGCGCTGGTTGTCGTCGAGCTCGCGCACCGGGTCGTCGGCGCTGTTCACGCACCACACCAGCGCCCAGCGGGGCCCGCCCAGCGGCAGCAGCGCCGCCGGGCCCTGGCGCGTGAAACGTTCGATGGCCAGGCCGGGGGTGCCGCCTTCCAGCGTGACGGTGCCGACCCAGGCCGTCTGGCCGTAGTCGTGCACCACGGCCTTGCGTGCCTGGTCGGCGAACACACCACCTTCGGCGACGATGGCCAGGTCGAAGGGCTCGGCGATGCCGGCATCGATCTCGACGCCACCACCCTCGGGCAGGTCCTTCAGCGCCGACACCGGCGTGCCGAAGCGTGAACGCAGCCGCAGCGGGGCCGCTGCGGCTGCGGCCAGCCAGGCCTGCTGCATGGCCGCCACCAGCCGGCCGTAGGCCAGCACGGCACCGAGCTGCGCCACGTTCTCCTCGGCAGCCGCGATGCACACCTCGGCCTGGCCGAAGGACGGGGGTTGCTGCGACACATGCACCTGGGTGATGGCTTCGGCCGCCGGCATCACCGCCAGCCGGCGCAGCAGCTGCACGCTGCCCAGCGACAGCGCCAGCGTGCGCGGGTCGGCCGAAACATCCCGCTCGGCAGGCCGGGCGTCGAACACGGTGACCTGGGCATGGGGCAGCGTGGTGGCCGCATGCAGGGCCAGCGCCAGCCCCACCGGCCCGGCGCCGACGACGGCCATGTTCAGCGCGGTGCGGTGTTCCATGCCGCGTATTATTCGCCGCAGCTTCGAGGCCCCGGGGAGCGCCGCCATGGCACTGATGGATTTCATCAAGAAACAGTTCATCGACATCCTGGAGTGGACCGAGTCCGGCGACGGCACGCTGGCCTGGCGCTACCCGATGGCGGGCAACGAGATCCAGTACGGCGGTTCGCTGACGGTGCGCGAAAGCCAGGTCGCCGTGTTTGTCAACGAAGGCAAGGTGGCCGATGTCTTCGGCCCCGGCATGCACAAGCTGACGACGCAGACGCTGCCGGTGCTGACCTACCTGAAGAACTGGGACAAGCTGTTCCAGAGCCCGTTCAAGAGCGACGTGTATTTCTTCAGCACACGCCAGCAGGTGGACCGCCGCTGGGGCACGACGCAGCCGGTGACCATCCGCGACAAGGACTTCGGCGCCGTGCGCCTGCGCGGCTTCGGCAACTACGCCTACCGCGTGGCCGATGCCAAACTCTTCCACACCGAGATCTCGGGCACCCGCGAGCGCTACACCGTCGACGACCTCGACGGCCAGCTGCGTGGCCTGATGCTGCAGCACATCAGCGACGCGGTGGCCGCCAGCGGTGTGGCCTTCCTGGACCTGGCGGCCAACCAGGTGGAGTTTGCGCAGCAGCTGAAGGACGCCACGGCAGCGTCGTTTGCGAAGATCGGCCTGGCGCTGGAATCGGTGACGCTGCAGAACGTCAGCCTGCCCGAGGAGCTGCAGAAGATCCTCGACCAGAAGATCGGCATGGGCATGGTCGGCGGCGACATGGGCAAGTTCATGCAGTACCAGACGGCGCAGGCGATCCCGAAGTTCGCCGAAGGCGCGGCGGGAGGCGGTGGTGTCGTCGGCGACGCGATGGGCCTGGGCGCCGGTGTTGCGCTGGGCCAGGTGATGGCGCAGCAGCTGAACCAGGGGCTGCAAGGCCAGGCCGCGGCGGCAGGCATGAAACCCGACGAGGTGATGGCGACGCTGGAGAAGCTGGGCGATCTGAAGGCCAAGGGCATCCTCACGGAAGAAGAGTTCAGTGCCAAAAAAGCCGAGTTGCTGAAGAAGCTCGTCTAACTTGGCCACGACCCCGCAGCGCGCCTGGCGCGCTGCCTGCCCGAACTGCGGAGCACCGGTCGAGTTCGCGTCGGCGGCTTCGGCCAGCGCCGTCTGCAGCTTCTGCCGCAGCACGCTGCTGCGTGATGGCGATGCACTGCGCCGCATCGGCAGCGTTGCCGAACTGTTCGACGACCATTCGCCGCTGCAGCTGGGTGCGGGTGGCAGCCTGCAGGGGCTGGCGTTCACGCTCGTCGGCCGCCTGCAGTACGGCTACGACGGTGGGACGTGGAACGAGTGGCACGCGCTGTTCGACAACGGTCGCAGCGGCTGGCTCAGCGAAGACAACGGTGCCTATGTCGTCGCCTTCGACACACCGCTGCCCGAGGCCCCACCGCAGGCCGACCAGCTGCGTGCCGGCGACCGTGTGGCGCTGGGCGGCCAGGTCTGGAGCGTGGCCTCGGTGGTCGGCGCGAAGCTGCTGTCTGCGCAGGGGGAACTGCCGGCACCGCCGAAGCTGGACGGTGGTTTTGTCGTCGTCGACCTGCGCAATGCGCTCGGCGAGGTCGGCACGCTGGACTTCGCCGCCACGCCGCCGGCCTGGTCCATCGGCCGCAGCGTTGCGCTGAGCGAACTCGCGCTGGGCGGGCTGCGCGAGAGCAGCGAGAAGACGCTGGCCTCGCGTGGCCTGGAGTGCCCCAGCTGCGGCACGGCGCTGACGCCGACGCTGGCCACGACACAGAGCCTGAGCTGCCCGCAGTGCCGCGCCGTCGTCGACATCTCGCAAGGCGCCGGTGCCGAGCTGCAGCACTACACGCAGAACAACAGCGGTGCGGGCGGGCTGGAGCCGCAGATTCCGCTGGGCCGCACCGGCATGCTGGCGCTGGGCGGCGCGTCGCAGCCCTGGCAGGTGGTGGGTTTTCTCGAACGCTGCACCTTGCCCGGTGGTGGCGAAGACGACGAACAGTTTTTCTGGCGCGAGTACCTGCTCTACAACCGGCTGCAGGGTTTTGCCTTTCTCGTCGATGCCGACGAAGGCTGGAGCTGGGTCAAGCCCATCACCGGTGCACCGCAGCTGAAGGGCGAGCGGGCCACCTGGCTGAGCGACAACTTCCTGAAGCGCGAGAGCTACAGCGCCAAGGTCACCTGGGTGCAGGGCGAGTTCTACTGGCGTGTGCAGCGCGACGAACGCGCGTTTGTCAGCGACTACGCCGGCAGCGGCCAGGCTGCGGCAAAACGCTTGTCGCGCGAGCAGGTCGGCAACGAGCTCACCTGGTCGGCTGGTGCCGTGCTGCCGGCCAGCGAGGTGGGCGCGGCCTTCGACCTGCCCGCGCTGAAGGCCGCACCGCTGCGGCCCGACGTGCTGCCGCTGTCGTCGGTGGGCTCGGGCTCGATGAAGACACTGTTCATCATCGCTGCCGTCATCGTGCTGGTTGTGCTGCTGTCACGCTGCGACGACGATGACTGCCGCGAGATGCGCGCCACCTTCGGCGAAGCCAGCACCGAGTACCAGCAATGTGTGCGCAACCGCGGCAGCGGTGGGCGCACCGGCGGCGGCTCGTACGGCGGCTGGTCCAGCGGCGGCGGTGGCCACAAATAGTCTTGAAGGAGAACGCAAGATGATGGGACTCGAATGGCTGAAGCCCGGCGTGCTGTTCGGCTCGCTGCTGTTTGCGCTGCTCGGCGTGCTGGTGTTCTGGATCTGCTTCGTCATCGTCGACAGGCTCACGCCCTACAAGCTGTGGGAAGAGATCGTCGAGAAGCAGAACGTTGCGCTGGCCATCGTCGTCGGCGCGATGTGCATTGCGATCGGGCTGATCGTCTCGGCCGCCGTGCACGGCTGACCCTCAGGCGCAAGTCGCGTCCGTAGAACTGGCGATGGGGCCGGTCCGCGGTCATTGCGAAGGCGGCCGGTGGCGCCGAACAATGCATCTCCTGCCATCCAAGGAGTTGCACCATGTTTGCGAATGTCCATTCGACGCTGTTGGGCCAGGGGCTGACCATGGTGGCGCTGGCTGCGTTGACGCAGCCGAGCCAGGCCGCCGAGGTTGTCCGTGTGGTCAAGGACGCCACCCTGACTTGCGCGAAGAACTTCGAATTCAAGGACGGTGCCTGCACCGCCGATGCCGCCGCCGTGGCGAAGCTGGGCAAGGACGAGTGCAAGGGGCCGGGGCTGGCGTTTGTCGGCGACACACCGAAGTGTTTTGTCGTTGCCGAGCAGATTCCGGCGCCGGTGTGTTCCGGTGCTGCCGAGCCCACGGAGTTCGACAAGTCGCTGAAGCAATGCGTCGTGCGCGGCGATCCGCTGCGCAGTGCGCTGACCGACTTCATGGGCGACTGCTACCGCATTCGCGGGCTGCCAAAGCCGTCACCGGCGGGCTTGAAGCATGAGACGACCTACCACGTGCGCTTCCAGCGCACCGAGGGTGCCTCGGACAAGCTGCTGACGCTGGCCGAGTCGGCGGACAAGGGCACTTTGGGCTGCAGCCCGAAGCCACAAGCCGAGTTGTTCACTGTGCGTGCCAGCGAACTGCAGGCGATCGGGGCCGACCGGGCCGGCTGGGCCTTCGGTGTGCTGGCGCTGCCCTACAAGCTGTACACCGACGACCGCAGCTTCGGCTCTTCGACGTCGATCGGCCCCTACATCGGGCGCCGCTGGGGCACACCGGGTTCGGCCTACACGTTTGCGCTGGCGGCGACGATCGGCAGCGTGAAGGGCGAGGTGCGCGATGCGCAGGACAAGATTGTCGAAACACCTGACCTGCAGGCCTTTTCTCTGGCCACAGGGTTCAGCTTCGACGTCTCCAAGTCACCGGACGTGCGGCCGTTCAAGGTGGGGTTTTTTGTCGGCGCCGATGTCGTTGGCTCCGGCAATGCGGTGAAGTACAAGCACAACCGCAAGCCCTGGATCGCTTTCCAGATCGGCTACGACTTTCTCGACTGAACGGGCCAGGGGCTCAGGTGAACGTCACCCAGTCGCGCCGCTCGGGGTGGTCCAGATGCGGCAGGTGGTTGTAGGTCACCAGCAAGTGGCGCTGCGGCGTGAACGTCAGCTCGGTGATGGCGCTGTTGCGCATGCGGTAGTTCAGGTCGATCGTCGTTTCGGGCGAGGTGCCCAGCACATGGCCGACCACGGTGCCGATGGGCCCGCCGCTGCTGACGAGCAGCACCGTGCCTTCGCACTGCGTTCGCACATGGTCGAGTGCGGCGACGATGCCGGCCACCCAGTCGCCGTAGCGCGGCATGCCGGCGGGCTGCGTGCTGCCGGCCATCCAGGCCTGCAGGCCCTGGCGCAGCAGGCGTAAGCGGTGGCGGTAGGCCTCGGGCGTGTCGGCC
>JBASTF010000456.1:0-4492 GCA_049274755.1 Rubrivivax sp.
CGGCTGGGCGACGGCATCACCGGCGCGCTCGACGCGCTGCAGCTCGCCGCCACGGCGCGCGCACCGGCCTGGCTGGCGTTGACGGCAGCCACACAAGGCATTGGCGCGCGCGGCCTGCAGACGACGCAGGAAAACGCCGGCGACAGCAGCGGCGACGGTGGCCACGGCGGCTACATCGGCGTGCTGGTGAAGAACCTCACCGTCGACGCCTGGGTGGTCATCGTCATCCTCGCGGTGATGATGGTCGTGGCCGTCTGGGTGATGATCGCCAAGGCGGTGCTGGTGCAGCGCGCCGACCGCGCCAACCGCAGTTTCCTGGCGCGCTTCCGCGAAGCGCGGCAAGACCTGCTGGCGCTGGGCGGCGATGCACGCCATGCGCAGTCGTCGCTGTTCCGGCTGTACAGCGCCGGGCTGCGTGAACTCGACAAGCGCCAGATCGGCCACAACGCCGGCGCCGTGCTCAGCGACGCCAGCCTGAACGCCGTGAAAGCCTCGATCGACGCCGACCTGGTGCGCGAAAACCACCGGCTGAACGCGCAGATGGTGCTGCTGACCATCGCCATCTCCGGCGGCCCCTTCCTCGGCCTGCTGGGCACCGTGGTCGGCGTGATGATCACCTTCGCCGCCATTGCCGCGGCCGGCGACGTCAACGTCAACGCCATCGCACCCGGCATCGCCGCGGCCCTGCTGGCCACCGTGGCCGGCCTGGGCGTCGCGATTCCGGCGCTGTTTGGCTACAACTACCTCGCGGCGCGCATCAAGAACATCTCGGCCGACATGCAGATCTTCGTCGACGAGTTCATCACCCGCGTCGCCGAGCAGTACGGGAAGGCCTGAGCCATGCAGCTGCAGGCCGAGAACCAGCCCTACGACGACATCAACATCACGCCGATGCTGGACCTGGCGTATGTGCTGCTGGTGACCTTCATCATCCTGACCACCGCCTCGGTGCAGGGCGTGAAGGTGCAGTCGCCGCGCACCGAAGCCGCAGGCAACCTGGCCAGGCCGCAGACCCGGGCCATCACCGTCACCGCCGACGGTGCGCTCTACCTCGATGCCTACCCGGTGACGCTGGAGCAGCTGGCCAGCACGCTGGCCCGGCACAAGGCCGCGAACCCGGCCCTGCCGGTGGTGCTGAAGGGCGACGCCCGCGCGCAGTACCAGGTGGTGATGGACGTGCTGGAGGTGGCGAAAAAACTCGACATCACCGAGATCGGCCTCGTCACGCAGAAGGTGGCGCCATGAAGGTCCAGGACGAGGCCCGGCCCTACGACACGATCAACGTGACGCCGATGCTGGACCTGGCCTACGTGCTGCTGGTCGTTTTCATCCTGATGACCACGGCCTCGGTGCAGGGCCTGCACATCAACATGCCCAAGCCCAGCAACCAGCCCAGCGCCGAGAAGCGCGACCTGCGCATCGTGCAGGTGGCCTCCGACGGCAGCCTGCTGCTGAACGGCGCGCCGGTCAGCAGTGCCGAACTGGCCAGCCAGCTCGAAGCCGCAAAGGCACGCGACCCGAAGCTGACGGTGGCGATCAAGGGCGACCCGCGTGCGCAGTACGAGGCCGTGGTCGGTGTCATCGACCTGTGCAACCGCCTGGCCGTGGACATGGGGCTGGTGACGGCCCGCATCGGCACCTGAACGGAGGAGAACCCAGCATGGACCTCGCCGAACGTTCGACCACGCCTGTCGGCTGGGGCCGCCGCCTGCTGCGCGCCGCGTTGGCGCTGCTGGGACTGGCCCTGGTGGTGGCTGCGGCCTTGGGGCTGAAGAACTTCGTCGGCAGCGAAGCACCGGCCAAACGCCAGGTGGCGAAGATCGTGCTGCTGCCCGACACACCGCCGCCGCCACCGCCGCCGCCAAAGGAAGAGAAGCCGCCACCCCCCCGCGACGAGCCGCAGCCGGTGCCGCAGCCCGACACGCCCAAGCCGGCCGAGGCCGAACAAGCTGCCGATGCGCCGATCAAGATGGAAGGCGAAGCCGGCAACGGCCCCAGCGCCTTTGCCGCCGGCACGGTGCGCAACGAATACAGCGGCGGCACACCGTCCACCGCTGCCTCGGCAGCCACCGCCGCGGTGGACCGCGCGCAGGAACGCCTGTACGCGCAGACCGCACGCAGCCTGCTGCGCGACGCCATCGAACGCCATCTGAAAAGCGAAGCCGCCCAGGCCACCGCCGAGTTCACGCTGTGGCTGGAACGCGATGGTTCGATCCGCCGAATGCAGCTGGCCGGCACCGGCAACAGCCAGCTCGACGGCGAACTCGACAGCGCCCTCGAACGCACGCAGCGTGAACTGCGCCTGCCGCCCCCACCCAACACCTTGCAGCCGATGCGCTTCCGTCTGACGGTGCGCCCGCAGGGCTGACGACGACCCGCATGACGACACGAGCACGCACCCCCTTCTTCGCTGCCGCGCTGGCCCTGGCGCTGGCAGCCCCTGCCGCCCATGCCGACGAGAAGGCCGAGCTGGAGCGCCTGCGCGCCACCACGCTGGCCCTCATCGAGGCCCTGGTGAACCAGGGCCTGCTGAGCCGCGAACGTGCCGACGGGCTGCTGCGCCAGGCCCAGGCTGCGCCGGCCAAGCCGGCCGAGCCGCAATGGGGCACACCGCCGGCGGCGGGCGCACCCGGCGCACCCAGGACCATCCGTGTGCCCTATGTCAGCGAAACGCTGCGTGCGCAGCTGAAGGACGAGATCCGCAACGAGGTGCTGAGCACCGCGCGTGAAGAACGCTGGGCCGATGCACGCCAGGTGCCCGAGTGGGTGCGCGGGCTGCAGATCGAAGGTGACCTGCGGCTGCGCTGGCAGGCCGAACGCTACGACCAGCCGCAATACCTGCGCGATGGCAGCGGCGCCATCGTCGGCGGCTCCTGCGACATCGTCGGCGGCAACCTGCCGGCCGAGTGTTACCGGCAGCAGAACGAGCTGGCCTCGTCGCCGGCCTGGGCGCCCGACCTGCTGAACACGACGAACAACCGCGAACGCCTGGTGCTGCGCGCGCGGCTGGGCATCAACGCCAAGGTCGGCGACGACACCAGCCTGGGGCTGCGCCTGTCCACAGGCAGCAACAGCGGGCCGACCTCGTCGTCGCAGACGCTGGGCAGCCACTTCAACAAGGCCGGCATCGTCATCGACCGCGCTTTCCTGCGCTGGGAACCGCGCCACGATGTGCGCTTCATCGGCGGCCGCATGGCCAACCCCTTCTTCGGCAGTGACCTGCTGTGGCCCGAAGACCTGTCCTTCGACGGTGCGGCGCTGCAAGGTGAACTGAACCTGGTGCCGGGCGCCTATGCGTTTGCGACGCTGGGCGCCTTCCCGCTGGAGGAGTTCAACGTCGACCGCCGCGACAAGTGGCTGTACGCGCTGCAGCTCGGTGCCGACTGGGCGCTGGCCGACAAGCTGCAGTGGCGCATCGGCCTGGCCAGCTACCGCTTCGTCAATGTCGAGGGTGTGCGCGAAAACGAGCCGGCGCCGGGTGGTTCACGCGCCGGCACCGTGCCCTACCTGACATCGCAGTACCCGAGCAACGTGCGCCTGAAGGGCAACACGCTGATCAACCTGAACGACCCCACCAGCACGGCCGCGCCCACCTGGGGCCTGGCCTCGCGTTTCCGGCCGCTGAACCTGACGACGCAGCTGGCGCTGAAGGTCTTCGACCCGCTGGAAGCCACCCTGGCGCTGGACTGGGTGCGCAACAGCGCCTTCGACATCGACGACATCCGCCGCCGCGCCGGTGGCGGCGCCTTCGACGGCTTGCAGGCGCGCACAACGGGCCTGCAGGTGAAGGGCAGCTTCGGCCATGCACGCCCGTCGAACAACGGCGAATGGCAGTTCAGCGCCGCGCTGCGCAAGTTCGAACGCGACGCCTGGGTCGACGGCTTCACCGACCCCACCTGGCACCTGGGCGGCACCGGCTACAAGGGCTGGCAGATCGGCGGCCTGGTTGCCTTCGACCGGCGCACGACGCTGGGCCTGCGCGTCACCAGCACACGCAACCTCGATGACGGCGTGCGCTACACCGACCCGGTGAGCGGCGTCGTCAGCGGCAACCTGAGCAGTGCGCCGCTGAAGATCGACGTCTTCCAGATCGACCTCAACAGCCGCTTCTGAACGAGGCCGCCATGCACATCATCTCTCCGCTGCTGCTGGCCCTGCTGCTGGCCCTGCCCGCCGCCGCACAAGACCAGCGCGCCAGCCGCGAACGCGAGGCCTTGCGTCGCGCCCAGGCAGCGCTGCAGCAAAGCCAGGCCCAGCGCGACACGCTGCAGGCCGAAAAGGCCCAGCTGGAACGCGACAAGGCCGGCGCCGCCACGTCGGCACAAACACTGCAGCGCCGGCTGGCCGCGGCCCAGGCCGAACTGGCGCGGCTGCACGACGACCTGGCACGCCAGGGCAACGAACGCGAGGCAGAACGCCAGCGCGAGACCACGGCCTGCCATAGGGCTTGGCAGCGGCGATCTCCTTCTCGGCCCACTTCAGGTTCATCACG
>JBASTF010000457.1:0-2937 GCA_049274755.1 Rubrivivax sp.
CGCCGACACCTTGCTGCGCAGCACGGCCACTTCCATCGTGCCCAGCACCGGCAGGCCGTGCCGGGCCGACAGCACCTGCAGCGTCGGCGGCACGCTGCATTGCGTGAGCACGGCAATCGCCAGGCCGCTTTCGACGGCGGCGATCTGCCCGGCCAGGCTGGAGCTGTTGTAGACCACACGGCAGCTGCGCCGCGCCGCGGCCAATGAACCCAGGGCCTGGTCGCGCGCCAGGCTGCCGGCTTCGTAGACGGCCACCGGCAGCGGGTCGCGGCGCCAGACCTCGAAGGCCGGCGCACCAACCCAGACCAGCGGCTCCTCGAACAGCAGCGTGCCGCGGCTGGGGCGGTCGCGCGAGACCAGCACCAGGTCGAGCTCGCCACGCTGCACACGGGGAATCAGCGAGGTCGACTGCTCGCAGTCGAGCACGATCTCGACGTGGCTGTGGCGGCTGGCAAAGGTCTTCAGCACCGGCGTCAGGTAGCTGGCCGCATAGTCGTCGGGCACACCCAGGCGCACACGCCCGCTGAGCTCGGGCCCCAGCAGTGCGGCTTGTGCCTGCTGGTGCAGGTCCAGCATCTGGCGGGCAAACACCAGCAGCTCGCTGCCGGTGGGTGTCAGCGCCAGGTGGCGCGGCCCACGCAGCAGCACCGGGCGGCCGACGGCGTCTTCCAGCTTGCGCAGCTGCATGCTGACGGCCGACTGCGAACGGTGCAGCAAGGGCGCGGCTGCCGACAGCGAGCCGGCGTCGACGGTGGCGACGAAGGCACGCAAGGCGTCGAGTTGCAGGTCGGAACGTTGCATGGTGTCGGTTTTCCATCCATTCGTTGGTCGAATGGTAGTGCGCAGAACTATGCGCTTTGTGGAAGGCTGCGCCTGCCCGACGATGGGCCCATGTTGTCGAGCACCGATTCCACTGCGGGCGCCCGCGAACGCCAGGGCCTGTGGCTGATGCTGGCCGGCGGCGGCCTGCTCGGCACGCTGGGTGTGTTCCTGCGCGAAGCCGGGCAGGGGCCCTTGGCGGCGGTGTGGTTCCGCTGTGTTTTCGGCCTGCTGGCGCTGACGGCCTGGATGGCCGCCACGCGGCGCTGGCCCGAACTGCGGCTGCCGCGCCGGCAACTGGTGGCCGTGCTGGCGGCCGGTGTGCTGATGCTGCTGAACTGGACGCTGTTTTTCGCCGCCATCGAACGCCTGTCGATCAGCGTCGCCACCCTGGTCTTCCACGTGCAGCCCTTCTGGGTGATGTTGTACGGTGCCTGGCGTTGGGGCGAACGTGTCACGCCACTGCAATGGGTGGCCACCGCGGTGGCGCTGCTGGGCCTGGCCTGCAGCAGCGGCCTGGGCGGTGCGTCGCTCGCCAGCGGTGGCGCGCTGCTGGGGCTGCTGATGTGCCTGGGCGGCTCGTTCAGCTATGCCGGCGTGACGCTGATCGCCAAACGCTGCGCCGGCGTCGGTTCGCTGGCCATGGCCTGGTACCAGTGTGCCGTCGGCGCCGTGCTGATGCTGTGGTGGCCGTTGTCGCAGGGGCTGCCGGCCGCCGGGCCGGCCTGGGCCTGGCTGGTGGGGCTGGGCGTGGTGCACACCGGCATCGCCTACGTCGTGTTGTATGCCGGCGTCGCGCGGCTGCCGGCCGGGCGCGTGGCCGTGCTGCAGTTCGTCTATCCGGCGACGGCGCTGCTGGTGGACTGGGTGGTCTACGGCCACCGGCTGCAGCCGCTGCAATGGCTGGGCGCCGCGATGATGGCGCTGGCCTTGCTGGTGGCGGTGCGCGGCAGCGCCGCCGTCCATCCAGGTGGTCGATGTGCTTCGTCTGGATCGACAGGAGCGGCGGTTGCAGCACGCCGTCCGGGGCCAGCAGCGGCGCGATAGGCGCCATCTCATCGCTGTGCGCCAGCCCGGCAATCACGGCCGGGCTCGAAATTGCGTGCGTCGACGGCCCTGCTCATCCGCTCGTCGCGCACGGCGGCCGGCACACGCAGGGTGCACCGCAGCGTCAACTGCGTCTCGCATGCGCAGGCGGCGCGAACACAGTGCAACCAGCAACGCTTCCGACTGCGCGGGGAAGGGCGGCCCGGGGTCGGCGGCAATGAAGCTGGTGACCGGGCGCGGCATCACAACTCCGGGCGGGGCATTCCGCGGCCGCAGTCGGCGCGATCGGCGCGCATTTGCGAATCTCGGGCTTGAATCTCAGACTTCGTCGGCCTCGATCTGCAATTGCAGACGGCGTGCACCCTGGCATTCGACATTGGCCGACAAACGCAGCGCCTGCCCGGCGGGCACGCTGCATTGGAAACGGTAGTCCAGGCCGTCGAATGCCGCGGGTTGTGCCGTGCTGATGCGGCGCTGCCATTGCAACCGGCCGTCGGCATAGACACGCAATTCATGCCAGGGCGCCACTGCGGTTTCCAAAGCCCGCACCTGCATCGCGCAGGCAATCTCGAAACGGCGGTTGCGGTGGCTGTCCGCGGGAATCTGCAACCGTGCTTCGGCCGCTGCGCCGGTGTTCACCGCCCAGCGTTCGGCAGCGGGTTTGTCAGTCTTCGAATTCATGGCAGAGAAAATGGGGGGCGCAAACGCTTGCAAACAACCCGGCAATCAATAGCGGTGGCCAACCAATTATCATCGGCGGCGTTGGGAATTCCTCCGCAACCACAAAACCAGGACGCTGAACGAGATGGCCAAGACCTACGCCGATATCCAGAAAGAAATTGCCGCGCTGCAAAAGGCAGCGGAAGTTCTGAAGCAGAAAGAAGTGTCGGGTGTCATCGACCGCATCAAGGCGGCGATCGCCAGTTATGGCCTGACGGCCGCCGATCTGGGCCTGGCCGCCGGTGCCGCCGTTGCCGACAAGCCCAAGCGTGGCCGCAAACCTGGCCCGGCGAAGGTGAAGAAGGCGCCGGGCACCGCGGTGTACCGCGACGAGGCCGGCCACACCTGGAC
>JBASTF010000458.1:0-9109 GCA_049274755.1 Rubrivivax sp.
GGGCACCGGCGTCAATGCCGACCCGCGTTTTGCCGCCCGCTGCTGCGCGGCGCTGAGCGAAGCCAGCGGCCTGCAGTTCCAGCCTGGCGACGACCGCTTTGCGCTGATGGGTGCGCAGGACGTGGCGGTGGCGGCCTCCGGCGCTCTGAAGGTGCTGGCCGTGGCGCTGCTGAAGGTCGCCAACGACTTGCGCTGGATGAACTCCGGCCCCCTGGCCGGCCTGGGCGAGATCGAGCTCGAGGCGCTGCAGCCGGGTTCGTCCATCATGCCGGGCAAGGTGAACCCGGTGATCCCCGAGGCCACGGCCATGGTCGCGGCCCAGGTCATCGGCAACGACATGGCCATCACCGTGGCCGGGCAGTCCGGCAACTTCGAACTGAACGTGATGCTGCCGCTGGTGGCGCACAACCTGCTGGACAGCCTGGCCTTGTTGTCCGCTGTGCTGCCGCTGCTGGCGGACAAGGCCATCGCCAGCTTCAAGGTCAACGTGCCGCGGCTGCAGGCAGCCTTGGCGCGCAACCCGGTGCTGGTGACGGCGCTGAACCCGGTGATCGGCTACGCCAAGGCAGCCGAGATCGCCAAGCAGGCCTACCGCGAAAGCCGGCCCATCATCGACGTGGCCGCCGAGAACACCGACATTCCACGCGCCGAACTCGAACGGCTGCTGGACCCGGCGCGCCTCACCGGCGAAGACTGAAGCTCACCGTCACTCGCTGGGCGTGCGGCAGTCGGCCGCGGCGCACAGGCCGTACATCGCCAACGCGTGTTCGTGCAGTTCGAAACCGTGCAGCGCCGCCAGATCCCGCTGGCGCTGCTCGATCTGCGCATCGAAGAACTCCACCACCTTGCCGCAGCGCAGGCAGACCATGTGGTCGTGGTGTTTGCCTTCGTTGATCTCGAAGACCGCACGGCCGCCTTCGAAATGCTGGCGGCTCAGCAGGCCGGCCTGCGTGAACTGCATCAACACCCGGTAGACGGTGGCCAGCCCGATGTCGGCGCCACCGGCGAGCAAGACCTTGTAGACGTCTTCGGCCGCGAGGTGGCGCTGGCCCGAACGCTGGAACACCTCCAGCACCTTCAGCCGCGGCAGCGTGGCCTTCAGGCCGCTGGTCTTCAGTTCTTCGGCCCGCGCGCGCACCGGCGTGCCGGCATCGAGTTTCGAAGCACGCATGCCCGTCATGCCCCGGCGGCCTTGCACGACGGCGCGCAGACGGCCTGGTGCCGACCCAGCAGCAAACGGCTGCGCAACATCGCACGCGGCCGGTGGCGGCCGCAGAAAAAGCAGGACATCGTCTGCCCCAGCAGGGCCGGGCTGCCGCTGAACGGCGAACCGCCGGCCTTGTGGTGGTAGGTCAGGCCGTCCTGGCTGATGTGCGAGATGCCGCCTTCGGCGCTGGTCTGGTCGAGCATGGGTCGGGATCGCCTGGCGACCCAATGAGAGTGGTTCTCATTTTCATTATTGACCCTCCCACGCACAGCCGGCAAGCCCGCACGCCCGCCACTGGCTTCATGAGCACCCCGCCGGGCTGCCGGGCTCAGCGCACCTTGGCCTTGGCTGCGCCGCACTTGGGGCACAGCCCGTACAGTGCCAGGCGGTGGTCGGTCAGCAGGTAGCCGTGCTGCTTGGCCACGGCCTGCTGGCGCGCTTCGATCGTCGTGTCGGTGAACTCGTCGACCTGGCCGCACTTGATGCACACCAGGTGGTCGTGGTGCGAGCCTTCGTTCAGTTCGTAGACCGCGCGGTCCTCGCCGAAGGCGCTGCGCTCGATCAGGCCGGCCTGCTCCAGCTGCGACAGCACGCGGTAGACGGTGGCCAGCCCGACATCACCGTCGTGTTCCATCAGGTGGCGGAACACGTCGTCGGCACTGAGGTGGCGTGTTTTGCTGGTGCGGAAGACTTCCAGCACCTTCAGCCGCGGCAACGTGGCCTTGAGGCCGGCGTTGTGCAGGTTGAGCTCTTCGGCGTCGGCCTCGGGCCGGCGGGGCTTCGGGTTCGGCATGCACATCAGGGGCGCAGCGTGCGCCCGGCTCGGCCGCTCCACTGGCGACGGGCTAGAAGCGGCGGCCCGCATTGTGCACCGGCTGGTGCAGCATCGGCGCGAGCTTGGGCGCGCCTCCGATGGTATGGTGCAGGCCAACAGCCTACCGCAGCCATGACCACGGCCCTCCCGCTCGACGGCATCGCACAAGAAGTCCTCGGCGCGCAAGACCAGCGCCGGCAGATCGCCCCGCTGAGTGGCCGCCATGCCGGCTTCGACCTGCCAGCGGCCTACACCGTGGCACGCCGTGTCTGCGACAGCCGCCGCGCGGCAGGCTGGCGCAGTGTCGGCCGCAAGATCGGGTTCACGAACGCCAGCATCTGGGACACCTATGCCGTGCACGCGCCGATCTGGGGCTACATGTACGAACACACGGTCGTGCAGTTGGCGGCGCAGGACTGCCGCTTCGACCCCGCCGCCCTGGTGCAGCCGAAGATCGAGCCCGAGATCGTGCTGGCGCTGCACCGTGCGCCCGAGCCCGGCGCCGATGCCGCGGCGCTGCTGCGCTGCATCGCCTGGGTGGCCCATGGCTTCGAACTCGTGCAGTCGCACTACCCGGGCTGGAAGTTCCAGGCCGCCGACACGGTGGCCGACGGCGGCCTGCACGGCGCCTTGCTGGTCGGCGCGCGGCTGGCGCCGGAAGCCCTGGGCGACGATGCGCTGGCCCTGCTGCAGAGCTTCTCGCTGACGCTGCACCGCAACGGCCAGGCCGTGGACAGCGGCCGTGGCGCCAACGTGCTGGGCAGCCCTTTGGCCGCTCTGCAGCACCTGCTGCAGGTGCTGGCCGCGCAGCCGGGCGCCGAGCCGCTGCATGCCGGCGAGATCATCACCACCGGCACCATCACCGCGGCTTTCGACGTGCAGCCCGGCGACACCTGGCACACGCAGCTGCAGGGCCTGCCGCTGCCCGGCCTGCGTGTGCACTTCGATGCCTAGGCCGGGCGCCGCCGCCGTGCGGCCGCGCATCGCCATCGCGCAGCTGCGCATGCACTGGAGCGTTGCCGACAACATGGCGGCCATCCGCTGGGCGCTGGCCCAGGCGCATGCCCAGGGTGCTGCCCTCTGCGCTTTTGCCGAGCTGGCCATCACCGGCTTCCACCGGCAGATCGTGACGCAGGCCGACCCGCTGCTGGTTGACCCCTGCGTGCAGGAGCTGCAGCAGCTGGCGGCACGGCTGCAGCTGGCCGTGGCCGTCGGTGCACCCCGCTTCGCGGCGGACGCGAAGTACAACACGCACCTGCTGATCGACGAACAGGGACGGCTGGCCGCTGCGGTGGACAAGGCCGGCCTCACGGCCCCCGAGGCCACCTTCTTCCAGCCTGGCACCGAACGGCCGACGGCGCCGCTGCATGGCCTGCGCTGCACGGCCGTCATCTGCCGCGAGATCGAAGACCACGACAGCGTGCTGGCGCAGCTGCAGCAGCAGCCGGCACTGGACCTGGTGTTCTGGCCCGGCCAGATGCGGCCGGACCCGGCCAAGCCGGTGCAGGACCCGCCGGAACATGTGCAGCAGGCGCAGCGCCTGGCCCGCTCCACCGGCGCGTTTGTCGTGCAGACGAACTGGCCCAATGCGCTGAACCGGCCCGAGGAAAGTGAAAACGCCGGTCGCAGCGCCTGCATCGCGCCCGACGGTGAACTGCTGTTCCGCCTGCCCGAACAAGGCTGCGGCCTGGCTGTGTTCCAGCTCGGCCAACACCGTTTCGACTGGCACCCGCAGTGAGATGAAGAAGCCCCTGCTGCTGATCGCCAGCCACGCGCTTGTGCTGGGCCTGGGCTTTGCGCTGGGCATCTATGCGCTGCCCATCCTGACGGCGCCGACGGCAGCGTCCGCTGCCGAGATCACGCAGCAGGTCGGCCCGGTGCTGTGGCGCACCGAGTTCCGGCGCGACCTGAAAGACAGCGATGCGCTGCACTGGGGCGAAGGCCGCGTGCTGGTGGGTGCGCGCAGCATCGGCCTGCTCGGCCGGCTGGCGCCGGGGCCGGACTACAAGCTGTATCTCTCGCCGGCCTTCGTCGAAACCGAGCAGGACTTCCTGCGCCTGAAGGCCGGCATGCTGCGTGCCGGTGACGTGAAGACCTTCGAGAACTTCCTCGTGCCGCTGCCCGAGGGCGTGGACCCGGCGCGCTACACCAGCGTCATCGTCTGGTGCGAAAGCTTCGGGCAATTCATCACTGCAGCGCGCTACCGCTGAACCTTCGGAGACCGCCATGGCCATCGACCTCAACCAGGTGCAAGCCGTTCTGACCCCACTCTTCCCGGGCCTGATGGGCGTGCAGTTGCTGGAACTGGCGCCGGAGCGCGTGCTGGCGCAGATGGTGGTGCGTGCCGATCTCTGCACCACCGGCGGCAGCCTGCATGGCGGTGCCTTCATGGCCTTCGCCGACACGCTGGGGGCGGTGGGCAGCTTCCTCGGCCTGGGCCCCGACCAGCGCACGACGACCACCGATTCGAGCACGAAGTTCATCGCCGGCGCAGGTGTCGACAGCACCGTGGTGGGCGAGTGCATCGCGCTGCACCGCGGCCGCACCACCCAGGTCTGGCAGACCTCGATCCGCAACGCACAAGGCCGGCTCTGCGCCGTGGTCACGCAGACGCAGCTGACGCTGGCCGTTCCACGCTGAAACCTGCGCGGAAGCGCAGGCCGCCGACACTGGCATCATCCGCGCCATCGAAGCCAGGCCGACCCGATGCCCATGCCGCAGCGCCCTTCCCCTCCGTTCCCTGCCTCTTCTCTCCCGCCGTCGCCCGGCCGCCGTGCGCTGTTGTCGCTGCTGCTCGCTGCCGCACCCGCGCTGGCTCTCGCACAGCGCCGCCCGGTGCTGCAGCTGTCGGCCTTGTCGAACGGCGTGCTCATCGTCGACGGTTCCTTGACGACACTGCGCAGCCTGGACGGCATGCTGGTGAAGCTGAAGGAAGCGCAAGGCATCGTCTGGTACTACCGCGAAAACGCCAACGAAGACCCGCATCCGCAGGCGACCGAAGCCATCCGGCTGATCGCAGCCCATGGCCTGCCGATCAGCTTCTCCAGCCGGCCCGACTTCTCGGACTACATCGACGACGACGGCCGCGCCAAGCCGCGCCGGCCCTGAAGCGCTACTCGCTCAGCGCGTCCAGATTCAGCGCGTAGGAATGGCCCAGCCACAGCGCCGAATCGCGGTGGTCGCGCAGTTCGTCGCCGGTGTTGGGGTGCACGAACACGTCGAGCACGCCGTGGTTCAGCGTCAACCAGCCAACGACATGGGCGAAGCTGGCCGGCGCAAATTCCAGCTGGTAGCTCCACATCGGGTGCGGGCCGACCGGCTTTTCGTGGAAGCGGCCCAGGGCCATGTGCGCGCCCAGCTCGGCCGTGACCAGCCCGCGCAAGGCCCAGGCGGCATCGCGGCTGGCGGCGTCGAAGTAGATGTGGGCATGCCAGCTCTGGATCAGGGACGGTTGCAGCACTTCCACCGGCAGCTCCACAGGAACGAAGCCTGCATGCTAAGCCCCGCGCACGCGCCGATGCCAAGCACGGACCATCGCGCCAGCGCTGCCGGCTGGTGGCGCCCCCGGCGACCCAGGAGCCCACGGTGCTGGACAAGGACAGCGTGATCCGTTTCCTGCACGACTTCGAGGCCCTGGCCGCGAAGGAGGATTTCGACCTCGTCCAGCACCTGGTGCACGAAGACGCCGTCTTCCGCTTCAACGACGGCGACTTCATCGGCCGGCCTGCCGTGCGTGCCGCCTTCGAAAAAACCTGGAAGGGCAGCGCCGGCGTGCACAAGGAACGTTTCTACCTGAGCGAGGTTCAGGTGCTCAGCGTCGACACGGCCAGCGCAACGGCCACCTACACCTACAACTGGGAAGGCAGCATGGACGGCAAGCCCTTCCGCGTCCAGGGCCGCGGCACACGTGTGCTCGTCGTGCACGGCGGCCAGTTGCAGATCCTGCACGAGCACCTCAGCCGCTTCCCCGCCAAACCCTGAGCCGCAACAGCCCCACGGCGGCCGGCACCCGCCAGGCGCTGTCACAGACCTCACAAACCCACCTGCACAAGTGAGGCGCGCTGCAGTAGGCTTCGCGTCGTCTCGACAGGGAGTCGCGAAGACCACCGCCAGCCCGGCGCCGGCCGGTGCGTCTCGCGCAGCATGGCTGTGGCAGCTTGTCCATCCAATGCGATGTGGGTGTCGGTCGTGCACCGTGGGCCATGCGCTGGCCGCTGGTGTGGGCTGCCGTGGTCGAACCGGGGTGGCCCGCCATGAACCAGGCCGGCAGCCACGCCGCCTTCCTGGCCACCGCGCCGGCCAGCGCCCGGCAGCGCCGCCGCGCACACCTGGTCGTTGCACTGTCGACGCTGCTGTTCGTCGCCGCGCTGCCGTTTGCGACACAGCCGCTGCTGCCGGTGCCGGCCTTCATCCCGGCCTACCAGTCCGCCCTGGTCGTCGGCGACCTGATCACGGCCGTGCTGCTGTTCTGGCAGTTCCGCATCCTGAAGCGCCCGGCGCTGGGTGTGCTGGCGGGTGGCTATCTGTTCACGGCCGTGATGGCTGCAGCGCATGCGCTGAGCTTTCCCGGCGCCTTCTCGCCGACAGGCTGGCTGGGCGCCGGCCCGCAAAGCACGGCCTGGCTCTACATGTTCTGGCATGGCGGCTTCCCGCTGTTTGTGCTGGCCTACGTCTGGCTGGCGGACCGTGCACCGATGGCCGATGGCCCGCGGTCACGCGATGTCTCGCGCCTCACGGCCTGGCTGGCCGCCGGCGTCGTGCTGGGCGCGGCGGCCTGCGTGGCGCTGGCGACGGCGGGTGAATCGCTGCTGCCGGCCATCATGCAGGCCGGCCGGAAAGGGCCGTCGATGGTGCCCGTCATCGGCAGCGTCTGGCTGGTCTGCTTCGTGGCGCTGGTCGTGCTGTGGCGGCGGCGCTCGCAGGCCGTGCTCGACCTCTGGCTGCTCGTCGTCATCTGTGCCTGGCTGTTCGACATCGCCTTGTCCGCGGTGTTCAACGCCGGCCGCTTCGATCTCGGCTTTTATGCCGGGCGTGTTTACGGCCTGCTGGCCGCGACCTATGTGCTGATGGAACTGCTGCTGGAAAACGGCCGCCTCTACGCCGGTCTCGTGGACCTGCACCGCATCGAACACGAACAAGGCATCGCGCTGGCCCAGGCGCGCGACCAGGCCCAGGCCGCCGACCAGGCCAAGGGCCAGTTCCTCGCCAACATGAGCCACGAGATCCGCACGCCGATGAATGCCGTCATCGGCCTCACGCATCTCGCGCTCGACACCGAACTGAACGAGCGCCAGCGCGACTACCTGAACAAGGTGCATGGCGCCGGCAAGTCGCTGCTGCGCCTGCTCGACGACATCCTGGACTATTCCAAGATCGAAGCCGGCAAGCTGGCGCTGGAGCATGAGGAGTTCAGCCCCGAGGAGGTGATCGACAGCGTCGGCAGCCTGTTTGCCGCCCGCGTCGAGGAAGCCGGCCTGGACCTGTTCTTCGACATCGCCCGCGACGTGCCCGAGCGCCTGGTCGGCGACGCGCTGCGCCTGAACCAGGTGCTGAGCAACCTGGTCGGCAACGCCGTCAAGTTCACGCGGCAGGGCCAGATCGTGATCTCCGTGGCGCGTGCCGACGGTGCCGCAGGCGACGGCAGCGAGGTGCGGCTGCGCTTCCGCGTCAGCGACACCGGCATCGGCCTGTCCACCGAGCAGGCGGCCCGCTTGTTCCGGCCCTTCGTGCAGGCTGACCGCTCGACCACACGCCACTACGGCGGCACCGGCCTGGGCCTGGCGATCTGCCGCCGGCTCGTGGAGTTGATGGGCGGCAGCATCGACGTCAGCAGCGAACCCGGGCGCGGCAGCACCTTCAGCTTCGAAGCCCGGTTCGGCGTCGCCGCGGTGCAGCCGCAGCGGCTGGACCTGCACCGCATCCACGGCATGCGCACGCTGGTGATCGACCCGTCCAGCACCTCGATGCAGGTGCTGCAGGAGGTGCTGCAGTCCTGGGGCTTCAAGGTCAGCGTCGCGGCCACGGCCAACGAAGCGCTGAACAAGCTCCGCGCGGCCGAGGTCGGCGGCCTGCCCTACGAGCTGTGTGTGCTCGACGAAAAAACCTATGGCATCGACGAGTTCAGCCCGCTGGCGATCAAGCTGCGGCGTGTGGCGCAGCCGATGGCCACGCAGCGGCTGTCGGTGGTCGTCATGGTCGCGATGTCGGCCAAGGAACGTGTGCTCAGCCTGGTGGGCGCGGTGCCGGCCGACGTGGTGCTGACCAAGCCGGTCACGCCCTCACGCCTGTTCGATGCCACGCTGCGCCTGCAGAACCGCGAGAGCCGGGCTGCGCAGGCGCCGTCGGCGGCGCAGAAGCTGGACTACCACGAGGCCACGCGGGCGATCCACGGCGCCCGCGTGCTGCTGGCCGAGGACAACGCCGTCAACCAGCAGATCGCCGGCGAGTTCCTGGCAAAAACCGGCATGCAGGTGACCATCGCCAACAACGGCATCGAAGCCGTCGACCATGTGAAGGCCACGGCCTTCGACCTGGTGCTGATGGACGTGCAGATGCCGGAGATGGACGGCCTGCAGGCGACGCGGCTGATCCGCGGCCTGCCGCAAGGCCGCACGCTGCCCATCGTCGCGATGACGGCCTCGGCCCTGGCCCGGGACCAGCAGGACTGTCTGGCCGCCGGCATGAACGCCCATGTCGCCAAGCCCATCGACCCACGTGAACTCATCGCCACCCTGCTGGCCTGGATCCAGCCGGCGCAGCGGCCGTTGCCGGCCGCACCCGAAGCCGGCATTGCCAGCGAGGCCACGGTGCTGGAGCAGTTGCTGCCCGGCATTGCCGTGCCCGACGCGCTGGAGCGCCTGGCCGGCAACACACGCATGTACCGCAGCCTGCTGCAGACCTATGCGGCGCAGCACCGCGCCGACGGCCAGCGCATCGAGGCGCTGTGTGCGGCCGGCAACACCGAGGAACTGGCGCGCCTGCTGCATCCGCTGGCCAGTTCGGCCGGCATGCTGGGCATCGTCAGCATCGCCCATGCGGCGCAGGCGCTGGAACGCAGCCTGGCCGCACCGGGTGCCAGCGGCCTGGAT
>JBASTF010000459.1:0-7262 GCA_049274755.1 Rubrivivax sp.
CCATCGAAAGTCCAGGTTGGAACTGCACTCGGTTCGTCGTCATGGTTCACCTCCTGTGGCGGTGAACTCATCCTCAGCCCTCGGTGGCTCACCAGGTGAGCCCACTGAGGTTCGTCACTAATCAAGAGGGCGTTTGCAGCTGCCGGTGCCGAGCACACGGCCGCCTGCGCATTCGGTGGTGATGCCGGGCGGCCTGGCCTCGGGCCTGGGTGCTGCGGCACAGGCCGGCGCAGCGGCGCCGCTGTCGCCCTTGGTGTCGACCAGTGGTTTCGCGCCTTCGACGATCTGGAAGGGCAGGCCACGCATGGACCAAGCGTACACCGTGGGAACGGTCAGGCGCCGCTGGACGCGCCATAGCGCTGTTGCAGCCCGGCGATGGAGCCCCGGATCAGTTGCTCCAGCACCTGGGTGTCGAGGTCGGCGAGCCGCTTGAAGTACAGGCAGGACTTGCCGATCCTGTGTTTGCCGAGTTGCGGCAGCAAGGCCTGCTGCTGTTCGCCATCGGCCATCAGGTACAGCACCAGTTCCCTGCCGCGGATCGCGAAGCCGACCAGGCAGGACTCGCCGCTCCTGCCGCTGTCGTAGGTGTAGCGGTAGGCACCATAACCAACGATGCTGGGCCCCCACATCTTCGGCGCCTGCCGCGTGATCTTCGCGAGCAGGGCCATCAGCGCCTGGCAGTCCACACGCTGTTCGTCGCTGGCGCGGCACGCGATGTAGGCCTCGACGCTGGCATCGGTCGCCTTGGTCTTGTTCTCTGCCATGCCGTGTGGTCTCCGGTGTGCCTTGTGATGGGGCTCAGGCTTCAGGCCAGCGCGTGCCGGGCCTCCAGGCGGCAGGCGCTCGACATGCACGCCGAACGGCGACAGCCCGGCCTGCCTGCCCAGCGCCAGGGCGTGATGGGGGACGCTGCTCCAGCCGGTGAAGCGGCTCGCCGCGGCGGGGACGTGCTGCCAGGCGCTGACGTCCAAACAGCAGCGCGGCCGTGGTGACCCGGGCAGTCATTGGCCGGCCGGGGGTTGCCAGAGTTCGAGCTTGTTGCCTTCGGGGTCGATGGCCCAGCCGAACTTGCCGTGCTCGGACTCTTCGACCTTGTCGTCGACCTGCACACCTTCGGCACGCAGTGCGGCCAGCACGGCATGCAGGTCCTCGACCCTGTAGTTCACCATGAACGACGCCCTGCCGGGGGCGAAGTAGGCCGTGTCTGCCTTGAAGGGGCTCCAGACCGTCGTTCCGCTGCCCGTCGGGTTGTCGGGGCCGTTCCAGCGGAACGCGGCACCGCCCCATTCGGCGACGTCGATGCCGAGATGGGTTTTGTACCAATCGCCCAGGGCCTTGGGATCCTGGGCCTTGAAGAAGATCCCGCCGATCCCGGTGACACGTTGCATGGGCCGCTCCTGCGCGTTGGGCCGCCGCAGGATAGGCCAAGGCGGCAGCCGGCTCAAGCGGCCGGCCGCGCGTGCCAGACTGCCCGCGCAGACAATCGGGCCATGCAGCAACCCGGGAGCACGGCTTGAAACCCTATGACATCGAGGTCCAGCGCCTGAAGTCGATGAAACACGACAAGGGCCTGATCGAACTCAGCGTCGACGCGCTGGTGATGGCACGCCAGCTGCGCGACGACGAATCCCCCAGCACCTGTCTGCGCATCCCGGTGGACCATGCGCGCACGCTGTTGCTGCTGCTGAAGCAGCAGTTCGCTGCGCTGGACAAGCTGCAGCCGCGCAGCCGGCGTTCGGGGCGGGCCTAGCCGCGACGCCGGCCAGGGCTGGCATCCCGTTCATCGAAGAATTTTCAGGTGCCGGCACCGTCTCCGTGGGCTGCCGGTGGTTGGCGCAGGATCCAGCCGTTGCCGTCGGGGTCGCTGAACATCGCATAGCGGCCCCAGGGTTCCTGCTGGATGCCGCCGATGGCGAGGCCGCGGCTGCGCAGCAGCTGGTGTTCCGCGTCGATGTCCTCGGTGTTCACCATCACGCCCTGCAACCCACCGGGTTTCATCTGCTCGAACCAGGTGACCAGGGCGATCGTCACCGCCTGCCCTGGTGGCGCCAGCTGGATCCAGCTCATGCCGGGCCCCATCGGTTCTTCGCGCACCAGCGTGAACCCAAGCACGTCGCGGTAAAAGCTCTTCGCACGCTGCTGGTCGCTGACGGGCACGGAGACGATCTCGAAACTGTGGATGCTCATGGCACACCTCTGCGAGGCACGAAGCTGTGTGCAGCATAGACCAAGCCGTCCCTGCGGGCTGGCCGGCCTCCTGCGTGAACGGGCCTGCAGCTGACACGCCGGCGCCAGCCGCGTCGTGCTTCTGTGGAACAGGTCGTGCACCAGCCCGACGACGGCGCCATCGTGCTCGGCGACCGGCGCAAACACCGGCTCCACCGGATCGAAGAAGCGCTCCCAGGTCACGGCCGTGATTTCGGCCGCCAAGGCCGCCGGGCCGCTGCGCCCGTCAAACGCGTTGCGGCCGTTCCACAGCGGCAGCCGCTGCGCATGGCGCGGCGCTCGATGGCGGGCCCGGTGTTGGTCCCGCTGGGCCCGGGGCCGGCTCAGCTTTCGTTGTGCGCCACCGTGATGCGCCGGCGTGTGCGCGAGGCCACGTCGTAGATGTTGAAGTCGCTCATCGTGCGGCCGTACAGGTGCAGGCTGACGGCACGCGGCCGCTCGGCAGGCACACCGGTGACGTGGATGTGGTCCGGGTTCGGCACGAAGCTCGTCACCGCGCCATGCCGCAGCAGCACCGTGCCGCCGCGTGCCAGTTCGATGGCTTCGTCGGCACCACGGTCCGGCGAGAGCCGCACGTAGCTGCGTTCTTCGAGCACCCCTTCGACGACACCGACCACGCCCCAGCTGCCGTGGTCGTGCACCGGCGTCCACTGGCCGGGCAGCCAGACGATGGCGTACAGCGACAGGCTGGCGTCCGCGGCGTCGTAGATCAGGTTGCGTGTGTAGCCGGCGGCGCTGGCCCGGTAGTGCTGCGGTTCGAGAAAGCTGCCGGCCTGGTCGATCAGGTCCAGCATCAGCGGCGCCAGGGCCAGCACGCAGTCGGCCGGCTCGTGCTGCCGGCTGCTGCGGGCGCTGGCCTCGGCGATGAAACGTTCGAGGGCGGGAGAGTTCATGCGCCCATTGTGGCCACGGCGCTGCCCTCCAGCAGCAAACACATGTGGACCTTGCCCTTGAAGCCCGACGGTGTGCGGATGGCCTGCGGCTCGACACCCCAGGCCGAGAAGCCCACCGACCGGTAGAGGCGGATGGCCGCTTCGTTGCCTTCGGTGACCGTGAGCCGCAGGTTGCGGATGTCCGGCCTGGCCATCGCAGCCGCGATGGCGGCTTGCATCAGCAGGGCGCCGGCGCCGCGGCCACGCGCCAGGGGCCGCACGTACATGCCGATGACATGGGCCGAGTGGCGTGTTTTGGGCTTGGCCGCAAACTCCAGCGCCACGGTGCCCACCAGCTGCTGCTGTGCGTCGAAAGCCCCGAAGGACTGGCTGAGGCCCGAGGGCGCAGCGATGCGCTGGACCCACCAGGACATGGGCTCGGCGCGGCGTTCCTCGGCCGTCGACGTGAAGGCATCGGCGGCCTGCACATAGGCCTCGAGCATCAGCTCGCGGTACTGCGGCGCGTCGCTGGCGCTGAGCGGGGCGATGTGCATGGCGCGGTGTTCACCAGCGCAGGGACTGCGCGTGTTCGGCCGTGTAGGTGGCGACGTCGACCGGCACACGCTGGCCCTTGTCGACGTGGAAGTGGGGGAAGCCTTGTTTCAGCAACCCGTCGACAAACAGCAGCGGCATGCGGCGATTGTCGCTCCGCGGACCCAGGCTGCCTACGCCGGCGTGGCCAGCTTGAGGCCGACGATGCCGGCCACGATGAGCCCCAGGCTGGCGAGGCGGCCGGCGCTGGCCGGTTCACCGAACAAGACCATGCCGAGGATGGCCGTGCCGACCGCACCGACACCCACCCAGACGGCATACGAGGTGCCGACCGGCAGTGTCTTCATCGCGATGCCGAGCAGCAGCACGCTGGCGGCCATGGCTGCCAGCGTCAGCGTGCTCGCCCAGGGTTTGGTGAAGCCTTCCGTGTACTTCAGGCCGATGGCCCAGCCGACTTCCAGCAAGCCGGCCACCAGCAACAAGACCCATGCCATGCAATTGCTCCCTGCAACGTGATCGGCGCATTGTCCTGCGGCTGCGCCTGGTTCGAGGTCCGGGCCTCAGGCCATGTCGCGCGTCCGCACCCAGACGTACTTGACGTCCTCGAGCTGCCAGAAGGGTTCGAAGCCACGCTGGGCCACGGTGAAACCCTGGCTTTCGTAGAAGGCGCAGGCGCGCAGGTTGCGTGCGAAGGTGAACAGCCACAGGCTGCCCGACGCGCTGTCTTTCGCCAGGTTCAGCAGCAGGCGGCCGGTGCCTTGCCGCAGATGGCCCACGCGGACATAGAGCTGCGCGACGGACTCTTCGTTCGCAGCCAGGAAACCGACGATCTGGCCATCGGACTTGGCCAGGCGCACCCGGTGCTTGGTCAGCACCTCCTGGCGGAAGTACGCGATCTGGTCCTGCAGCGGATGCGGGTCGACGATGCCCACGCCGTGCTCGAAGCTGGCACGCCACATCTGGACCAGTGCGTCGGTGTCGCCGGCCTCGAAGTCCTCGACGCGCACGGTGAGCGGCCGGCTGTCAGCGGCGCTGCTGCATGGCCGCCAGCATCGCAGCCATGCGTTCGTGGATCAGCTGGATGGCTTTCAGCGGGCGCAGCATCACCTTGAACTCGACGATCTTGCCGCTGTCGTTCCAACGGATGATGTCGACGCCGTTGACCAGGATGCCGTCGATCTCGGTCTCGAACTCCAGCATCGCATCGGATGCGCCGACGATCTCGCGCACGTAGCGGAAACTGGGGTTGAAAAACACCTGGAAGGCGCCCGAGAGATAGGCTGTGGCCAGCGCCTTGCCACGCTGCGGCGTGTGCACGACCGGCGACAGGAAAACGGCATCGTCGGCGAGCAGCGCATCCAGCCCGGCCGGGTTCTGCGAGCGCACGAGTTCGTGCCAGACATGCAAGGGGTGGGTGTTCATGGCACAAGCGTAGCGCAGTGGGCGCCTGCGCCTAGACGTGCTGGTCGATCAGGATCGTGTTGCCGTCCGGATCGGTGAGCGTGATGTAGGCCGGCCCGCTGCTGGCCGGGTCTGCGCTCTGTTCGACGGCGATGCCGCTGGCCTGCAGCCGGCCCTGGATCTGCCGCACGTCGAGGAAGGACGGCAGATTCTGGGCATCGCTGTTCCAGCCTGGGTTGAAGGTGAGCATGTTCTTCTCGAACATGCCCTGGAACAACCCGATCACCGTCGGCCCGTTTTTCATGATCAGCCAGCGCTGTTCCTGCGCGCCGCCGAAGACGCTGAAGCCCAGCTTTTCGTAGAAGGCGCGGGACACGGCGATGTCCTTCACCACGAGGCTGATCGAGAATGCGCCGAGTTCCATGCGGACTCCTTCCGGGGCTGCAGGCGGCAAGCCTACAGGCGAATGCCCGTGCTGCCTACCAGCCAGGCGGGCCATGCCGAAGCCGGTGCGCGTGTGGACAACCTGTCCGGCACAACCTGCGCGGGTTCGGTGATCGTCAACGACGGCAATGCCCGTGTCGTCGAACGTGCACCCGGATGCACCGGGTTGTGGGGGGCGAACGCCTGCCTGCGGTTCTGGCGCCGGTTCTGCGCTACTGTTCGGGCATGCACATGCCGATGGTTTTGCCGCTGCTGGCGGCCCTGGGGGCCTTGGCCCTGGCCGGCCCGCTGCGGGCCGAGCCCCCCCGCAAACACGTGGATGCCGTGTCGGTGGCCGGGCCTGCCGCGTCCAGCAGCGGGACGCTGCTGCGCGCGCTGGACCCCAGCGGCGCCGTGCCGGGCAGCGTCTCCGTCCACTACCTGTTCTACCCGCAGCGCAACCCGTCGCTGCCGAATGCCGGCACCATCGTCGCCAGCGAAGGTGGGCCGGGCTACCCGAGCACGGCTTCGCGTGCCGGCTACCTGGCCTTGTTCGAGCCGCTGCGCGAGGACCGCCATCTGCTGCTGGTGGACCAGCGCGGCACCGGCCGTTCGGCAGCGATCCACTGCCCCGCACTGCAGGCCGATGCCTTCTACACAAGCGCCAGCGTCGCCGCCTGCGGTGCACAGCTGGGCGCCAGCGCAGCGCTGTTCGGCACGGCACTGGCGGCCGACGACCTGGCGGCCGTGCTGGATGTGCTGCAGATCGGCCAGGTCGATCTGTATGGCGATTCCTACGGCACGTTTTTCGCGCAGGCCTTTGCCGGCCGCCATCCGCAGCGCCTGCGTTCGGTGGTGCTGGATGCGGCCTATGCGGTGACCGGTGCCGACCCCTGGTACCCCGAGGCCGCGGCGCAGGCACGCTGGGCCTTCGACAGCGTCTGCGCGCAGAACCCGGCCTGCGCAGCGCTGCCGGGGCCATCGACGGGCCGCATCGCCGCCTTGCTGGACAGCCTGCGCGCGCAGCCGGTCAGCGGCATGGCGCCCGACGGCAACGGCACGCTGCAGCCCGTCACCGCCGATGCACGCGGCCTGGCCTATGTGATGTTCTCCAACGCTTCCGGCCCCGTGGTCTACCGCGAACTGGATGCCGCGGCGCGGGCCTGGGCACAGGGCGACACGGCGCCGCTGCTGCGCCTGGTGGCGGAGAACCAGACCCTGGCCGTCAGCGGCGGCGGTCCGGCGCGGCAGTTCAGCGCCGGTCTGTTCGCCGCGGTGAGCTGTGCCGACTATCCGCAGATCTTCCGCATGGGCGACCCGCCGGCCGTGCGCCAGCAACAGGCCGCGGCGGCCATCGCCGCCAAGCAGGCCAGCGAACCGGCGGTGTTTGCGCCGTTCACGATCGACGAGTTCCTGGCGATGCCGCAGGACTACAGCGTGCTGAACCTGTGCCTGCCCTGGCCGGTGCCGGCGGCGGCCTTCCCGCCCGGACAGCCGGTGCCGCCAGGCACCCGCTTCGCCGACGTGCCGGTGCTGGTGCTGTCCGGCGAACTGGACTCGTTGACACCACCGGCGCAAGGTGCCCAGGCGGCTGCGCTGTTCCCGCAGGCGCGCCAGGTGCTGCTGAAGAATTCCTTCCACGTGACGGCGCTGTGGGACCAGGATGCCTGTGCCTCGACCCTGGTGCGGCGTTTTGTGCAGACGCTGTCGCCCGGCGACACGGCTTGCGCGGCCGCGGTGCCGGCCTATGCGCTGGTGCCGGCGTTTGCGCGGCGCACGGCCGAGATG
>JBASTF010000460.1:0-8170 GCA_049274755.1 Rubrivivax sp.
GCTCGAACCGTGGGCCGAACCTGGCCGCCAGCTCACGCGACCGGGCGACGAAGGCCGCGGCGCCCATCGCGTTGATGAACTGCAGCGCACCGCCGTGGAAGGGCGCGAAGCCCCAGCCGAAGATCGAGCCGATGTTGGCATCGGCCACCGAACGCAGCACCTTCTCTTCGTAACACCGGGCCGCTTCGTTGGCCTGGGCGAACATCAGGCGGTCGATCAGCTCGCGCTGCTCGGGCTGCTGCGCCGCCACCGGGTACAGCTGGGCCAGGCCGGGCCACAGCGACTTCTCGCCGTCGCCCCAGTCGTAAAAGCCCTGACCGGCCTTCTTGCCGATGCGGCCGATCTCGCACAGCTGGCGGATCACACCCAGCCCCGGATGTTCGGCCACCGGCCTGCCTTCGGCCGCCAGGTCCTTCTTCGTCTGCTCTGCCACATGCAGGCTCAGGCTCAGCGACACCTCGTCCTGCAGCGCCAGCGGCGGCATCGGCATGCCGGCCTGCAGGCCCGCCACCTCGATGCTGCGCGGGTGCACGCCTTCCTTCAGCAGCGTGATGCCTTCCATCACGTAGGTGGCGAAAACGCGGCTGGTGTAGAAGCCGCGGCTGTCGTTGACGACGATGGGCGTCTTGCCGATCTGCAGCACGTAGTCGAAGCCCCTGGCCAGCGTCGCATCGTCGGTCTTCTCGCCGACGATGATCTCCACCAGCGGCATCTTGTCCACCGGGCTGAAGAAGTGCAGGCCGATGAACTGCGCCGGCCGGCTGCTGGCCTGGGCCAGGCCGCTGATCGGCAAGGTGCTGGTGTTGGACGCAAACACGGCACTGGCCGCGATGGCGGCCTCGGCCTTCTTCGTCACGTCGGCCTTCACGGCGCGGTCTTCGAACACGGCTTCGATGACGAGGTCGCAGCCGGCCAGCAGCGCGTAGTCCGTCGTCGGTGTGATCTTCGCCAGCAGCGCGTCGCGTTTCTCAGCCGTCGAACGGCCCTTCTTCACCGCCTTGTCCAGCAGGCCCTGCGAATAGGCCTTGCCACGTTCCGCAGCCTCCTGCGCGCTGTCCAGCAGCACCACGTCGATGCCGGCCTTGGCCGAGACATGGGCGATGCCGGCGCCCATCATGCCGGCACCCAGGATGCCCAGCTTCTTCACCTTGGCGGCCGGCATGCCACCGGGCCGCGACGCCCCCTTCTTGATCGCGTTGAGCTGGAACCACAGCGTGTTGATCATGTTCTTCGAAGCCTGCGACAGCACGCAGGCCGCGAAGTAGCGGCTTTCGACGACGCTGGCCGCCTCGAAGTCGAGCAGTCCCCCTTCGAAGATGCTGCTCATGATGTGGGTCACGGCCGGGTAGTTGCCGTAGCTCTTGGCCGAGGCCACCGAAGGCCCGATGCTGAAGATCTGGGCCACGGCCGGGCTGCGCGAGTCGCCGCCGGGGAAACGGAACTTCGGCTGGTCCCAGGGCTGCTTGGCCTTCGGGTTGGCCAGCACCCAGGCCCTGGCCTGGGCCAGCAGCTCGTCGCGGTCCTTGGCCAGGCCGGCCAGCAAGCCCATGGCCAGCGCCTTCTGCGGGCTGATGTCGGCGCCTTCGGCGCAGATCTGCAGCGCCTGCTGGATGCCCACCAGCCGCGGCAGCCGCACCGTGCCGCCGCCGCCCGGCAGCAGGCCCAGCTTCACCTCGGGCTGGCCGAGTTTCAGCCGTGCATCGTCGATGGCGATGCGCGCATGGCAGCCGAGCGCGATCTCCAGGCCACCGCCCAGCGCATGGCCGTTGATCGCTGCCACCACCGGCTTGCCCTGCAGCTCCAGCTGGCGCAGCACCTTCTTCATCGCCATCGAAGCCTCGAACGGCTCTTGCGGTGTCGTCCACCTCGACATGCGGTCGAGGTCGCCGCCGGCGCAGAAGTCGGCCTTGTTCGATGTCAGCACCAGGCCCTTGACGGCCGGGTCCGCCAGTTTCTCGACGGCCGCTGCGATGCCCGCCATCAGCGTGTCGCCGACCACGTTCATGGGCCGGCCCGGCAGGTCCATCGCCGCGACGAGGATGCCGTCGTCGCCCAGGCTCAGTTGCACTGCGCTCATGTTCAGACCCTCTCGATGATGGTGGCGATGCCCATGCCGCCGCCCACGCACAGCGTGGCGCAGCCGGTGCTCAGGTTGCGACGCTCCAGTTCGTCGAGCAGGGTGCCGAGGATGATGCAGCCGGTGGCACCCAGCGGGTGGCCCATCGCGATGGCGCCGCCGTTGACGTTGACACGGTCGAGATCGACACCGAGGTCGCGCGCGGTTTTCATCGGCACCACGGCAAAGGCCTCGTTGACTTCCCAGAGGTCGATGTCCCTGGCCGCCATGCCGGCCTTGGCCAGCGCCTTCTGCACGGCCGGTGTCGGTCCCGTCAGCATGATGGTGGGTTCGCTGCCGATCACCGCCGCGGCGCGGATGCGCGCACGCGGCTTCAGCCCGGCGCGGCGGCCGCCTTCGGCATTGCCCACCAGCATCAGCGCCGCCCCGTCGACGATGCCCGAGGAGTTGCCGGCATGGTGCATGTGGGTGATGCGCTCCACCGTCGTGTAGCGGCGCAGCGCGGTGGCGTCGAAGCCCATCGCGCCCATCATCGCGAAGCTGGGCTCCAGCTGGGCCATGGCCTCCAGGCTGGCATTGGCGCGGATGGTCTCGTCCTCGGCCAGCATCGTCAGCCCGGCGATGTCGACCACCGGCACCACGCTCTTCGCGAACCGCCCTTCGGCACGGGCCACTGCCGCCTTCTGGTGCGAACGCAGCGCAAAACCGTCGACGTCGGCACGGTTCCAGCCTTCCAGCGTGCCGATGAGGTCGGCGCCCACGCCCTGCGGCACGAAGCCCAGCTTCTGGTTGATGCGCGGGTCCATGAACCAGGCGCCGCCGTCGCTGCCCATGGTCCAGCGGCTCATGCTTTCCACGCCGCCGGCGACGACCAGGTCTTCCCAGCCGCTCTTCACCTTGGCCGCCGCGAGGTTCACCGATTCCAGCCCGCTGGCGCAGAAGCGGCTTTGTGTCACGCCGGCCACGGTTTGCGCCCAGTCGGCGTCGATGACGGCCGTGCGCGCGATGTCGGCGCCCTGCTCGCCCACCGGCGTCACGCAGCCCAGCACCACGTCGTCGACGAGGCCGGTGTCCAGCGCGTTGCGCTGCTGCAGCGCCTGCAGCAGCGTGCGCAGCAGCCACACCGGCGTGGCCTGGTGCAGCGAGCCGTCCTTCTTGCCCTTGCCGCGCGGTGTGCGCAGGTGGTCGTAGATGAATGCGTCCGTCATGTTGACCCCTTGGTCGGTGGGTACACCGCCCGTCCCCCGAGGGGATCGGGCCGGCTTGGGGCGGCCCGGCGCTCGGCCCGGCCATGGGTTTGCTCACATGAACCGCGAGGCCAGTTCCTTCATGATCTCGTTGGTGCCGCCGTAGATGCGCTGCACACGGGCATCGACATACAGCTCGGCAATGGGGTACTCCATCATGTAGCCGTAGCCGCCGAACAGCTGCAGGCACTCGTCCATCACCTTGCACTGCTGCTCGCTGACCCAGGCCTTGGCCAGCGCCGCACGTGCGGCGTCGAGCTCGCCTTGCAGGTGGGCCACCATGCACGCGTCGACAAAGGCCCGCGCCGCCAGCACCACACTCTGCACCTCGGCCAGCTTGAAGCGGGTGTTCTGGAAGTCCCAGACGCTTTTGCCGAAGGCCTTGCGTTCCTTCGTGTAGCGCAGCGTCTCTTCCAGCGCCCGTTCCATCGCACCGATGCCGCTGACGGCGATGATCAGCCGCTCCTGCGGCAGCTGTTCCATCAGCTGCACGAAGCCCTGGCCCTCGCGTTCGCCGATCAGGTTGTGCACCGGCACCCGCAGCTCGTCGAAAAACAGCTCCGAGGTGTCCTGCGCCTTCATGCCGACCTTGTCGAGCTGGCGGCCGCGGCGGAAGCCCGCTGCGCCGTCGGTCTCGACGACGATCAGCGAGATGTTCCTGGCGCCGGCCTCGGCCCCGGTGCGGCAGACGACGATGATGAGGTTGGCGTTCTGGCCGTTGGTGATGAAGGTCTTGGCGCCGTTGATGACGTAGTGCTCACCATCGCGCCGCGCCGACGTCCGCACGGCCTGCAGGTCGCTGCCGGTGCCGGGCTCGGTCATCGCGATGGCGCCGATGAAGTCGCCGCTGCACATCTTCGGCAGCCAGCGCTGCTTTTGCGCGTCGGTGCCGTAGTGCAGGATGTAGGGTGCGACGATGGCCGAGTGCAGGCCACCGCCCCAGCCGCTGATGTTGGCGCGCGCCTGTTCGAGCAGGATCACCGCCTCGTGGCCGAAGTCGCCGCCGCCGCCGCCGAATTCCTCGGGCGTCGACGCACACAACAGCCCGTTGGCCGCCGCTTCGCGCCAGACCTCGGGCGGCAGCCGGCCGGCTTCGCGGAACCCGGCGGCGCGCGGCACCCACTTGTCGGCGATGTAGCGCCGCGCCGCGTCCTGCAGCATGCGGTGTTCGTCGCTCATCCAGGCAGACGGGAAGTTCGGCAACATCACTTGCTCTCCAGCTGCTTGCGCACGGTGGCGTTGATGACACGCAGCTCGGCCAGGCTGGCTTCGATGTGCGCGCGCTTCTGCTCCAGTTCGGCAATCGCCTTGTCGGTGCGCTCGACGACGAACTTCAGCTGCTGCACCCGGCCTTCGCCATGGGCGCCGTAGAGATCGAGATAGCGCTTGATCTCCGACAGCGGTGCGCCGATGGCCTTGCTGCGCAGGATGAGCGACAGCCGCGCCCGGTCGCGCCGCGTGTAGACCCGTGTGCCGTTGACGCGGCGCGGGCTCAGCAGCCCCTTGTCTTCGTAGAACCGGATGGTGCGCAGCGTGATGCCGAACTCGCGGCACAGCTCGGTGATGCCGAACAGCTCGCCGGTGCCTTCGTCGCGGTGGGCGTCCACCGCCGCCTGCACACTGGCGCGGCTGCGGGCCGGCGCAACGGTGTTCACCTCACACCACGCGCTGCAGCTTCATGGCCACGCTCATGTCGCCGCTGACCTTGAACTTGCCCATCATGAAGCCGGTGGCCGGCTCCAGTTCGCCGGTCATCAGGGCCGACAGGTTGGCCAGCGTGATGGCCACCGTGCAATCGGCATCGAGGTTGTCGTTGTGCACGCGGTTGGGCACGGACTTGCCGTCGAGGTAGAGGATGCCGTCGGCACCGCAGTCGAACTTCAGCGTCGCGTTCAGGCCGCTGCTGTCGCCGACCTTGGCGCGGATGGCTTCGGTGCAGGCTTGGAGATCCATCGTGGTGTGCCCGGAAAGAGGGTTCGGATGCCGGGCATGCTAGCCGCGCGACATGACGTTCGCATGCTCGAAATCACCTAGCAGTCATCCCATTGACGTTAACGTTACCTGCCCGTCCAATGCCGGCATGCAGCACTACAACAGTGTCTTCCGCCCCGGCCTGCTGGCCGGCCAGGTGCATTGGGTCACCGGGGGCGGCAGCGGCATCGGCCGCTGCGTCGCACACGAACTGGCGTCGCTGGGCGCCAGCGTCGTGATCAGCGGCCGTTCGCAGGACAAGCTGGACCGTGTGGCCGCCGAGATCGCCGAAGACGGCGGCCGCGCGCACGCCGTGGCCTTCGACATCCGCGACGAAGAGGCGGTGAAGGCCGGCGTCGCAGCCGTCGTCGCCGCGCATGGCCCGGTGACGGGCCTGGTCAACAACGCCGGTGGCCAGTTCCCGGCGCCCTTGCTCGCCATCAGCAAAAAGGGCTTCGATGCCGTTGTCGCGAACAACCTGACCGGCGGTTTCCTGATGATGCGCGAGCTGTTCAACCAGTGCATGCAGCAGCACGGCGGTGCCATCGTCAACATGACGGCCGACTTCCGCAACGGCATGCCCGGCATGGGCCACAGCGGTGCTGCGCGCGCGGGCATGAGCAACCTCACGATGACGGCGGCCTTCGAGTGGGCCCATGCCGGCGTGCGTGTGAATGCCGTGGCGCCGGGCTGGATCGCCAGTTCGGGCATGGACACCTATGGCGGCGCGATGAAGATGCTGATCCCGAAGCTGAAAAACCATGTGCCGCTGAGGCGCATGGGCGTGGAAGCCGAGGTGTCGGCCGCCATCGTCTTCCTGCTGTCGCCGGCGGCGAGTTTCATCACCGGCGTCACCGTGCAGATCGACGGTGCCGCCTCGCTGGGCAGCGAGATCTTCCCGCTCGGCGACACATCGCGCTCGGTGCCGTTCGACGGCTTCCACCGTGCGGTAACGCCCGAGGTGCTCAAGTAATGCCAGCACTCGGCTCCAACCTCGACCCGCGTTCACCCGGCTTCCAGGCCAACGTGCAGCGCATGCAGCAGCGACTGGCCGAGGTGCGTGCGCTGGAGGCCAAGGTCGTTGCCGAATCGGCCAGCAAACGCGCCAGGTTCGAGGAACGCGGCCAGCTGCTGCCGCGTGAACGTGTGGCCCGGCTGCTGGACCGCGGCAGCGAGTTCCTGGAACTCAGCCCGCTGGCCGGCCTGGGCATGCACGACGACGACGGCAAGAAGACGGTGCTCGGCGGCGGCAGCATCGTCGGCATCGGCGTCGTCGCCGGCAAACGTGTGCTGGTCTCGGCCAGCGACAGTGCCGTCAAGGGCGGCACCGTCGCGCCGATGGGGCTGAAGAAGGCCTTGCGCGCGCAGGAGCTCGCCCGCGAGAACAAGCTGCCCTTGATCGCGCTGGTGGAAAGCGGCGGCGCCAACCTGATGTACCAGGCGGAGATCTTCGTCGACGGCGGCCGCACCTTCGCCAACCAGGCGCGGCTGTCGGCGGCCGGCATTCCGCAAGTCGCCGTCGTGCACGGGTCCTCGACGGCCGGCGGCGCCTACCTGCCGGGCCTGTCGGACTACGTCGTGCTGGTGCGTGGCCGCAGCAGCATCTACCTGGCCGGCCCGCCGCTGGTGAAGGCGGCCATCGGCGAAGACGCCGACGACGAGGAACTGGGCGGCGCGGCCATGCATGCCGAGGTCACCGGCCTGGGCGAGTACCTCACCGAGGACGACGCCCATGCCATCGCCACCGCACGCGAGATCGTCGACAAGCTGCCCTGGGACCAGGTGCCGGCCCGTGCCGCCGTGCCGGCACCGCTGTTCGCGGCCGAGGAACTGCTGGGTGTGGTGCCGGCCGACGAGCGCGAACCCTATGACGTGCACGAGGTCATCGCCCGCCTCGTCGACGGTTCGGACTTCCTGGCGTTCAAGGCCGGCTACGCGCCCGACACGGTCTGCGGCCATGCGCGGCTGCAAGGCCATGCCATCGGCATCGTCGGCAACAACGGGCCGATCCAGCCGAACGGCTCGACGAAGGCGGCGCAGTTCATCCAGCTCTGCGACCAGAGCGGCACACCGCTGCTCTTTCTGCAGAACACCACCGGCTACATGGTGGGCAAGGCCGCCGAGCAGGCCGGCGCCATCAAACACGGCAGCAAGATGATCCAGGCCGTGGCCAACGCCCGTGTGCCCAAGTTCACCGTCGTGCTGGGCGGCAGCTTCGGCGCCGGCAACTACGGCATGTGCGGGCGTGGTTTCGACCCGCGTTTCATCTTCGCCTGGCCCTCGGCCCGCACCGCGGTGATGGGCGGCGCCCAGGCCGCCCAGGTGATGGACATCGTCAACCGCAACAAGCTGCAGAAGATGGGGCTGCCGGCCAACGACGAAGCGCTGGCCGCGATGAGCGACGCGCTGCGCCAGCGGCTGGACGCCGAAAGCGCCGCCCTCTTCGGCACCGCGCGGCTGTGGGACGACGGCCTCATCGACCCGCGCGACACACGCCGGCTGCTGGCGCTGTGCCTGGACATCGCACACGAGGCCCAACAACGCACATTGCGGCCGAACACCTTCGGCATCGCCCGACTTTGACGGAGACGACAACGATGCAATTCACGCCCGAACACCGGCAGATCGAAGACACCGTGCTCAAGTTCTGCGACAAGGAGATCAACCCCTTTGTCGCCGAGTGGGAGCGTGCCGAGCAGTTTCCCAGCCACGAACTCTTCAAGAAGCTGGGCAAGCTGGGCCTGCTGGGCCTGAAGTACCCCGAGGAGTTCGGCGGCGCCGGCCTGGACTTCAGCTACAGCCTGGTGATGGCCGAGGCCCTGGGCCAGGCCAACTGCGGCGGCGTGCCGATGGCCATCGGCGTGCAGACCGACAT
>JBASTF010000461.1:0-1756 GCA_049274755.1 Rubrivivax sp.
TACTGCTACACAGAACGGCCAACAACTCACCACCAGGACAAGATCAACACCTGGACAACTTCAACGGCTTTTGAATCGGTTGCTACAAGCCGTTTGTAGTGCGCCTTTCCTTGTTCCGTGGACATGCCGTCGCATCGCCAATGGCTGGTCGGTCGCGGAGGCTAATCATAAGTCACGCCAGCCATCGAGGGCACGATACAAGCCGTGCCGCTGCGCGTGCCCCTTCTCCCGTTCGCACTTCCTGCGTTCGCTTGCGCTGCGGCTTCGGTTGCCCCTCTCGTCTGTCATGCCTGATGACGCCTCCCAAAAACGCTCCCGACTTAACGCCCCTCTAGGCGAGCGATACGACGGCATGACCACTACAAAAGGAGAAACAAATGCGCGATCAACAAACCAACACCACCCAAAGCAAAACCGCCTGCGGCAGCGAGCTTCACAACAGCATCACTTTGAAAGAAAACCAAGGAGAAAAGAAAATGAATAAAGACATCTATCAAACAATCACAGACAGAATTATTGAATCACTGGAAAATGGTGTGGCACCTTGGGTCAAACCTTGGGCGAGCTGTGGTGCACCACGCAACGCAGTCACAGGCCGCGAGTATTCTGGAATAAATATGATTCTTTTGGCAATGTCGCCCTTTGCAAACCCTTTATGGCTGACCTACAACCAAGCCCGTGCAGTGAATGCTACGGTGCGGAAAGGCGAACACGGCACGCAGGTTGTTTTCTTCAAGCCCTTCAAAATCACCGACAAGAACGATGCAGAAAGCAAAGAAAAAACCATCCCGCTGTTGCGCACTTACACGGTATTCAATGCGCTGCAAATCGACAATCTGCCAGAGAAATACACGCAAGCCATTAAGCCACAGCTGGACAGTTTTGCAGACAACGAACAAGCCGAGGCGCTACTTGCCAAGGCCATCATTGAACACGGCAAGCCTAAAGCCTGCTTTATTCCAACTCTCGACAGAATCCACTTGCCGAACAAAGTTGAATTTAATTCAATCCCGGACTACTACGCGACCGGACTTCATGAGCTCACCCACTGGACAGGCCACACCAGCCGCCTTGCGCGCGACTTTAACGGACGTTTCGGGGACAGCAGCTATGCGTTCGAGGAATTGATTGCGGAGCTGGGAGCCGCCTTTCTGTGCGCTCATTGCAGCATCAACGGCCAATTGCAACATGCCAGCTATATCGGGAACTGGTTGAAGGTGTTGAAGAACGACAAGCGCGCGATCTTCACAGAAAGTGCAGCAGCTCGCAAGGCCGTTGTATTTCTGGTCGGCGAACAAGAGCAGGAAGAACAACAGGCAGCAGCGTAAACCAAACGGGGCGGGACACCCTGCCCCCATTATGGTGCTACGTTGGCACCACTTTGCAATCAATTAAAACCAAGGAGAAAAGAAAATGCTCATCGTCGATCAAGATGCCACCGCACTGCTGGCCGCCACTGTTAACGCTGATCCAGAAGCTAAACTTCGCGCGCTCTGGACGGCGCAAGGTGTACCGGAAGAAATGCAAAATGCGCTTGTTGCTGGTATCGCCGCAAAGGCGCAGCCCGGCGCACAAGTTGGCCCGTTCACCATTCCCGTAAATTAAGCCCGCGCCCCTTATGTTCGTGTTATGAATTCGTTATTCTTTGATGATGCAACCCACACCAGGATATTTTCGCATACGCGAAAACCGGGGTGCCCTTTCCAGTCGCACGCCTTCGCGCTTGGTCACTACCGCGACTAGCACCCTCCAGGCC
>JBASTF010000462.1:0-1905 GCA_049274755.1 Rubrivivax sp.
GCCTCGTGGCAGCTGACGCTGGGCGAATGGCTGCCGACGCTGGGCCTGACGCCGGCGCAATGGCAGGGCATGCTGCTGCCCTGGGGTGCGGCCCTGCACAACGGCGACATCGCCGAGGCGATGAACATCTCGGCGCGCGCGGCGATGGTGTTCGCCGCCAAGGCGCTGCCCGACAAGCCCACCGACCCCATCGTCTACAACGTGCTGGCCAACGGCATGGCCGAGGCGCTGCTGCGCATGGTGGCGCAGTTCAGCACCGTGCAGCTGCACACCAGCCGCGCGGTGGATGCCGTGCTGCGTTTGTCCGGCGGGGGCTTCCGCCTGTTCAGCGGCGGTGCCGGCGTCGATGTCGACGACCTGGTGTTCGCCGCTTCCGGCGAACCGACGCAGGCGCTGCTGAACGGGCTGCCGGGCGCGGCGCTGCAACGTGCGGCACTGCAAGGCATCCAGTGGTTCGACACCCGCATGATGCTGCACACCGACCCTGTGTATGCCCCGGGCGACCCACGCAACGTGTCGTTCCTGAACTGTGCCGTGCAGGGCAACTTCTGCGAGGCCTCGATGTCCATGGCCCATGTGCTGCCGCCGGCGCCGGGTGCCGGCGCGCCGCCAGCGCTGTGGAAGAGCTGGGTCACACACCGCCAGGCCTTGCCGACGCAGGTGCTGCACGAAGCCCACTACCGCCACCTGCTGCCGACACCCGCATCGATCCGCGCGCAGGACAAGCTGCGCGCGCTGCAAGGGCAGGGTGGTGTCTGGTTCGCCGGCGGCTACACCCATCCGTACGACTCGCAGGAGACGGCCTTGTTGTCGGCGATGGCCGTCGCCGATGGCCTGGGCGTGGCGACGGCACGGCGTGCAGCGCTGCGACGCCGTTGACCAGGTTTCAGGCGGCTTTCCAGAAGATGTAATCGGCGCGGTAGGCCACCGTGCGCTTCTGGCCCTTGGCCTCGGCGGTGCAGGCCATCGCCGGTGCAACGCCGCCTTGTGTGGCGACACGCTGGATGTAGGTGACGCCGCTCATCGCGCCCATGCCCATCGCCGGGTTGGCCTTCACCAGCTGCAGCGGAATGCTGCCCGGTGCCGCCGGTGCCACCGCCACCTGGGCGCCGGTGAGCTTGCTGGTGTCGTTGGCTTCCCAGGTGGCCGGCGGGCCGTAGTACTTGCCGACGGTCTGGCCACGGCGGTCGGCCAGCGTCGCGACAGGGCCGACAAACACCCATTCGTGCTGGCCCATCGCGCCGGCCTTGTCGCGGCACTCGTAGGTGATCTCGCCACTGCCGACGGTCTCCATCGCCACCTTGTGGCCGGCAGGCACTTTCACGGCCTCGGGCAGGCTGTCCTGCGAGTAGGGCGCCACCGTCGGCGTGGTCGACATGCAGGCGGCCAGCGACAGCGTGGCGGCGGCGCTCGTGAGCAGGGTTTTCATCAACAGGCTCCTCGTTGCGTTGGACAGGCAGACCGGGCGAACTGCCCGGCTGTGCCATCGATACGCAGGAGCCGGCCTGCTGGATGCAGGCCTGCCGTCGCTACTTAGGCCGGTTCGACGCGGAAGGTGCTGACCAGGCCGGCCAGGCGCTGGGCCTGGTCGCGCAGCGACTCGGCAGCCGCTGCACTCTGTTCCACCAGCGCGGCGTTCTGCTGCGTCATGCGGTCGAGTTCGCCGATGGCGGCGTTGACGTCGCCGATGCCACCGGATTGCTGCGTGGCCGAGGCCGTGATCTCGCCGACGATGGACGACACACGCTGCACGGCGGCGACGATCTCGCCCATCGTGCTGCCGGCATCGGCCACCAGGCGCGAGCCGGTCTCGACCTTGTCGACGCTGCTGCCGATCAGGCCCTTGATCTCGCGGGCCGCCTCGGCGCTGCGCTGCGCCAGGCTGCGCACTTCGCTGGCGACGAC
>JBASTF010000463.1:0-2225 GCA_049274755.1 Rubrivivax sp.
TCAGCACGGGCACCAGCGTCACCGACAGCAGAGCCGCACCGGCCATCGAGAACGTCTTGGTGTAGGCCAGCGGCGCGAAGAGCCGCCCTTCCTGCGACTCGAGCGTGAAGACCGGCAGGAACGACACGGTGATGATCAGCAGCGAAAAGAAGAGCGCCGGCCCGACCTCCTTGCAGGCGTCGAGCATCGCGTCGGCACGCTGCTTGACGGTGTGGACAGGGGGCAGCCGCTCGAGGTGCTTGTGCGCGTTCTCGATCATCACGATGGCCGCGTCGACCATCGCCCCGATGGCGATCGCGATGCCGCCCAGGCTCATGAGGTTGGAGTTCATGCCCAACAGCTTCATGGCGATGAATGAGATCAGGACGCCCACCGGCAGCATGAGGATGGCCACCAGCGCCGAGCGCACGTGCATCAGGAACACGACGCAGACCACGGCGACGATCAGGCTCTCCTCGATCAGCGTGCGCTTGAGCGTGTCGATGGCCCGATGGATCAGGTCCGACCGGTCGTAGACGGCCTGGATCGACACGCCATCCGGCAGGCCCGCGGAGATCTCCGTCACCTTTGCCTTCAGGTTGTGGATCACCTCCAGCGCGTTCTGCCCGAAGCGCGACATCGCGATGCCGGAGACGACCTCGCCTTCGCCGTTCAGCTCCGACAACCCGCGCCGCTCGTCGGGCGCCATCTCGACGCGCGCCACGTCCCGAATCAGCACCGGCGTGCCGCCCTCGCTCTTGAGCACCAGGGTCTCGATGTCGTTCTTGCCGCGCAGATAGCCCTTGCCGCGGACCATGAACTCGGTCTCGGCCATCTCGACCACGCGGCCACCCACGTCGCGGTTGGAGTCGCGGATGACCTGAGACACCTTCATCAGCGGGATGCCGTAGCTGCGCAGCTTGAGCGGGTCGACCGTGACCTGGTAGGTCTGCACGAAGCCGCCAAGCGAAGCGACTTCGGCCACACCGGGCGCCTTGGTGAGCTGGTAGCGCACATACCAGTCCTGGATGGTGCGCAGTTCGGCGAGCGTGCGGTCTTTGGCCAGCAGCGCGTACTGGTAGACCCAGCCCACGCCGGTCGCATCGGGCCCGAGCGACGGCGACACACCCTTCGGCAATCGCCCGGACGCGAAGTTCAGGTACTCCAGTACCCGGCTGCGCGCCCAGTAGATGTCGGTCCCGTCCTCGAAGATGACGTAGACGAACGAGGCGCCGAAGAACGAGAAGCCGCGCACGACCTTCGACTTCGGCACCGCCAGCATGGCGGTGGTCAGGGGGTAGGTCACCTGGTCCTCGACCACCTGCGGCGCCTGGCCGGGGTACTCGGTATAGACGATGACCTGCACGTCGGACAGATCGGGCAATGCGTCCAGCGGCGTCTTCAGCACCGCAAGAATGCCGCCGATGACGATGAACAGTGTCGCGAGCAGGACCAGGAAGGGATTCCTTCCGGACCACTGGATGATCTTGGACAGCATGGCGCCCTCTGCTCAGTGGCCGGAGTGGGTGGATGGGCCGGCACTCGCCGCTGGTACGGCTGGCTTCGCCTGCGGTGCCACGTTGAGGACACCTGCGCTCGGGGCGATTGACGTCACGACGAAGTCACCCGGTTGCCGTTCGACGAACTCGAAGCGCACGGCCTGTCCCGGCTTGAGGCCACCGAGCAGCGATGCGTTGGCGGCCTTGAACTCCATCGTCATCGCCGGCCACTTCAGCGTGGGGACCGGTCCGTGGTTGAGGCTCAGCGTGCCGTTCTTGGCGTCGACGCTGTCGACCGTGCCTTCGGCCTTGTGGCCGACCGCCGCCGGTGGCATCGGCTTGTCCGGTTTCGCTGGTACCGCTGGCGCGGCGCCCCCAGACGCCGGGCTGCCGTGTCCTGCATGCCCGCCGAGGCCTCCGACCGCGGCCTTGAGGTTGCTCTCGGCATCGATCAGGAAGTTGGCTGCCACGACGACCGGTTCGCCATCGCGCACGCCCTTCAGCACCTCGACGTAGTTCTCCGCCCGCGCGCCGAGCTCGACCTCGCGCGGCTCGAAGCGCCCTTCCCCCACCTGGACCAGGACGATCCGCCGTGTGCCGGAATCGATCACGGCAGAGTCGGGGTAATCGTATTTTTCCTGCAGATTGACACGGTGGGCCCGAAAAACGCTAACCGCGACAAGCACTTACAAAACCGCCTCTCGCGGACCCCTTGTGCTTTCGGTGCAGATTGACACGCTTCGAGTT
>JBASTF010000464.1:0-11804 GCA_049274755.1 Rubrivivax sp.
CCATCGAAAGTCCAGGTTGGAACTGCACTCGGTTCGTCGTCATGGTTCACCTCCTGTGGCGGTGAACTCATCCTCAGCCCTCGGTGGCTCACCAGGTGAGCCCACTGAGGTTCGTCACTAATCAAGACGAACCATGAGCTTAGCGATGCCCGGCAACGGCGTCATTGCCGCCGTGTGAAGTTGCTGTGGCTCAGCCCTTGCCGGTGGAGCCGAAGCCGCCGGCGCCGCGGCGGCTGGCGTCGAAGCCCTCGACGCGGCGGAACGCCGCCTGCACCACCGGCACGATGACGAGCTGGGCGATGCGCTCCATCGGCTGCACGGTGAACGTGGCCTGGCCGCGGTTCCAGCAACTCACCATCAGCGGCCCCTGGTAGTCGCTGTCGATCAGGCCCACCAGGTTGCCGAGCACGATGCCGTGTTTGTGGCCCAGGCCCGAGCGCGGCAGGATCATCGCGGCCAGGCCGGGGTCGCCGATGTGGATGGCGATGCCGGTGGCGATCAGCGCCGTCTGGCCGGGCTCCAGCAGCAGCGGCGCATCCAGGCAGGCGCGCAGGTCCAGGCCGGCGCTGCCGGGTGTGGCGTACTGGGGCAGCTGCTCGGCCATGCGGGCGTCGAGCACTTGAACGTCGATGATCGTCATCTTGGGGTTCGGTGGGATGCAGCGGCAGTCAGCGGCTCATGCGCTCGGCGATCTCGCGCACCAGCGCACGTGCCAGGCTCAGCTTGTCGCCCTGGGGCAGTTCGGTGTCGCCGGCGGCGTCCACCAGCAGCAGGGTGTTGTCGTCGCGGCCGAAGGTGGCCGGGCCGAGGTTGCCGACGACCAGCGGCACGGCCTTGCGCACCAGCTTCTCGCGGGCGTGTTTTGCCAGGTCCTGGCTCTCGGCGGCAAAACCCACGCACCAGGGGCGCTGGCCGGCAGGCAGCTGGGCCACGGCAGCCAGGATGTCCGGGTTCTCGACCAGTTCGAACACCGGGGCGATGCGTTTGCCGTCCTTTTTGATCTTGTGGGCGTTGCTCTGTGCCGGCCGCCAGTCGGCCACGGCCGCAGTGGCGACGAAGATGTCGTGGGCCGGGGCTGCCGGCAGCACGGCATCGAACATCTGCTGCGCGCTCGTCACGTCGATGCGGAGCACGCCGCGTGGTGTCGGCAAGTGCACCGGGCCGGCCACCAGGGTCACCTGGGCACCGGCTTCGGCAGCGGCCCGGGCCACGGCAAAGCCCATCTTGCCGCTGGACAGGTTGGTGATGCCACGCACCGGGTCGATGGCCTCGAAGGTGGGGCCGGCCGTCACCAGCATGCGCTTGCCGGCCAGGTGCTTGGGCTGAAAGAAGGCGATCAGCGCGTCGCGGATCTCCACGGGCTCCAGCATGCGGCCGTCGCCGATCTCGCCGCAGGCCTGGTCGCCGCTGCCCGGGCCCAGCAGCTGCGCGCCGTCGTCCTGCACCTGCCGGACGTTGCGCTGCGTGGCCGGGTGCGCCCACATCTCGCGGTTCATCGCCGGCGCCAGCAGCAGCGGGCAGCGTTCGATCGGCCTGGCCAGGCACAGCAGCGGCAGCAGCTCGCCGGCGCGGCCCTGCACCAGCTGGGCGATGAAGTCGGCACTGGCCGGCGCCACGAGGATGGCATCGGCCTCGCGCGAGAGCTCGATGTGCGCCATGTTGTTGGCCGGGCGGCCGTCCCATTGGCTGCTGAACACCGGGCGGTTCGTCAGCGCCTGCATCGTCACCGGCGTGATGAACCGGGCCGCCGCCTCGCTCATCACCGCTTGCACGGTGGCACCGCTTTTCACGAGTTCACGCGCCAGCTCGGCCGCCTTGTAGCAGGCGATGCCGCCCGACAGCCCGAGCACGATGTGCCGGCCCAGCAGGCCGGGGGGGTTGGAAGCCATGGGCCGCGACTCTAGCAGGGGGGCTGCTTTGACCTCGAGGTGTGCTCGGGCTCTTTCTTATTTTCAGTATTTTCTGAAATTTCAGGCATCATTGCGGCATGTCAAACACCGCTTCGATGTCGCCGCTGGTGCGCAGCTTCGTCGGCCACTTCGGCGAGATGGGCAGCCGCTGGGGCATCAACCGCACGGTCGGCCAGATCTATGCGCTGATCTTCGTGGCACCGGCACCGCTGAACGCCGACGAGATTGCCGAGAAGCTGGAGTTCAGCCGCAGCAACGTCAGCATGGGGCTGAAGGAGTTGCAGGCCTGGCGCCTGGTGCGGCTGCGCCACCAGCCCGGCGACCGCCGCGAGTACTTCGACGCCCCCAGCGACGCCTGGGAGATCTTCCAGACCCTGGCCGAGGAACGCCGCCGGCGCGAGATCGAACCGACGCTGTCGATGCTGCGCAATGCCCTGCTCGAAGCGCCGGGCACCGACGAAGACCGCATCGCGCAGCAGCGCATGCGCGGCATGCACGACCTGATCGAGCTGATGACGACCTGGTTCGACGATGTGCAGCGCCTGGACCAGCAGACGCTGTCGCAGCTGATGAAGATGGGCGCCAAGGTGCAGCGGCTGCTGGAGTTCACCGGCAAGCTGAAGAGCAAGGAGTAAGCGGCATGGACACCCTCCTCCTGGCCCGCATGCAGTTTGCGGCCAACATCAGCTTCCACATCCTGTTCCCCACGATCAGCATCGCGCTGGGCTGGGTGCTGCTGTTTTTCCGCTGGCGCTGGCTGAAGACCGCGGCGCCGGCCTGGCTGCTGGCCTACCGCTTCTGGACCAAGGTGTTTGCGCTGACCTTCGCGTTGGGCGTGGTCAGCGGCATCACGATGAGCTTCCAGTTCGGCACCAACTGGCCGGGCTTCATGGAACGTGCCGGCAACGTCGCCGGGCCGCTGCTGGGCTACGAGGTGCTGACGGCGTTTTTCCTCGAAGCCAGCTTCCTGGGCATCATGCTGTTCGGCCATGGCCGGGTCAGCGAACGGGTGCACCTGCTGGCCACCTGCCTGGTCGCCTTCGGCACCACGGTCAGCGCCTTCTGGATCCTGAGCCTGAACTCGTGGATGCACACGCCGGCGGGCTACGAGATCCGTGACGGCGTGTTCCACGTGCGCTCCTGGCTCGACGTCGTGTTCAACCCCTCGCTGCCCTACCGCCTGGCCCACATGCTGCTGGCCTCGGGGCTGACGGTGGCGTTTTTCCTGGCCGGCGTCAGCGCCTGGCAGCTGCTGAAGGGCAAGGCCAACGCCGCCACTGCGACGGTGCTGCGTGTCGGCCTGACGCTGGGCGCGGTGCTGATCCCGCTGCAGATCCTGGCCGGCGACCTGCATGGCCTGAACACGCTGCAGCACCAGCCGCAGAAGATCGCGGCGATGGAAGGCGTGTGGCGCACCGAGCGGGGCGCACCGCTGCTGCTGTTCGCCTGGCCCGACGAAACACGGCGCGAAAACCGCTTCGAGATCGGCATTCCCAAAGGCGCCAGCCTGGTGCTGCGCCACGACGCCGATGGCGAGATCCAGGGCCTGGACGACTTTCCGAACGCGCACCCGCCGGTGAAGCCGCTGTTCTTCGGCTTCCGCATCATGGTCGGCACGGGGCTGCTGATGCTGGCCTTCTCATGGGCCGGGCTGTGGCTGTACCGCCGCCGCGGCTGGGTGGCGGCACGCCTGCCGCGGCCGCTGCTCTGGGGCCTGGCCGGCATGAGCTTCTCGGGCTGGCTGGCCACGCTGGCCGGCTGGTACGTCACCGAGATCGGCCGCCAGCCCTTCATCGTCTTCGGCCTGCTGCGTGTCGACGAGGTCGTGGCCCAGGTGCCCAGCCCGCTGATCGCGCTGACGCTGGCGCTGTACGTCAGCGTCTACCTGGCGCTGATCGTGGCCTATGTCGGCGTCGTCAAACACATGGCGGAGAAGCCGGCGGAACTGCCCGGCCCGCTGCCGCAGGGAGCACCGGCATGAACACCGCCATCGACTGGGCCTACCTCCTGCCCGTCGTCTTCATGGCCTTGATGGGCCTGGCCATGCTGGCCTACGTGGTGCTGGACGGCTACGACCTCGGGGTCGGCCTGCTGCTGCCACGTGCCGACGATGCCGAGAAGGACTGGATGATCGCCAGCATCGGCCCCTTCTGGGACGCCAACGAAACCTGGCTGGTGCTGGGCGTGGGCATCCTGCTGATTGCGTTCCCGAAAGCACACGGCATGATCCTCGGCGCGCTGTACCTGCCGGTGGCGCTGATGCTGGTGGGCCTGATCCTGCGCGGCGTGGCCTTCGACTTCCGCGTCAAGGCGCAGGCCGGCCACAAGCCGATGTGGAACCGTGCCTTCGTCGCCGGTTCGGGCCTGGCCTCGCTGGCCCAGGGCTGGATGCTGGGGCGCTACATCACCGGTTTTGCCGAAGGCTGGATGGCGACGCTGTTCGCCGCCGCCATTGCGCTGCTGCTGCCGGCCGCCTACGTGCTGCTGGGTGCCGCCTGGCTGGTGATGAAAACCGAAGGCGACCTGCAGCGCCGCGCGGTGGCCTGGGCCAAGACCGCCTGGCCGCCGGTGGTGCTGGGCATGGCGCTGGTGTCGCTGGCCACGCCGGTGGTCAGTGCCACGGTGCGTGCACGCTGGTTCACGATGCCGGAGTTCATCGCGCTGCTGCCGATCCCGCTGATGACGGGGCTGGCCTTGCTGGGCACACGCGCCATCCTCAACTCGCACCGTGTGCTGGGCAAGGTCTGCTGGCTGCCCTTCGTGCTGACGGTGGCGGTGTTTGTGCTCGGCGCCTTCGGCCTGGCCTACAGCCTGTTCCCCTATGTGGTGATGGACAGGCTGACGGTCTGGCAGGCCGCCAGCGCCACCGAGGCGCTGGCCGTCATCGCCATCGGCTGTGCGGTCACGGTGCCGGTGATCGTCGGCTACACGGTGTTCGCCTACCGTGTGTTCTGGGGCAAAACCGGGGAGCTGCGCTACGCCTGAACGATCAGGCCGCGGCGCCGTGGCACTTCTTGTACTTCTTGCCGCTGCCGCAGGGGCAGAGGTCGTTGCGGCCCGGCGTTTTTTCGACACGCCGCGTCTCGGGCTTGGGTGCATGCTCCACCCACCACAGCCGCAGGTCCTGCACGGCATAACAGGCTTCGTCGACAAGGCGGTCGCGGTCGGCGCCTTCGTCGCCGTAGACGGCCTGGATGTGTGTCTTCAGCTCCTCGCTGCCTTCGGCCAGGCGCAGCACATGCACCTGCTGCAGCAGGTCGCCAAACAGCGCGGCGGCTTCTTCGTCGTCGTTGTCGGAACCGGCCGACCACGCGGCGCTGTACTGCGCCATCGCGGCAAAAAAGCCGTCGGCCCATTCACCGCCGGTGACGAAGTCGGCCGACTCTTCGGCCGTCACCTGGCCTTCGGCGACCAGGTCGTCACGCGCCGCCTGGTCCCACACCAGCATCAGCGGCGACAGGCGCAGTGCGTCGGGTGCGTCGTACAGCGCTTCCGGGTCCAGCTGGTCGGCCAACACCACGGCGCGCGTGCGCAACGCACGTTCGGCCTGGTGCCGGTCCTCGGGGTCGGCAAACGCACGGTCGTAGGCGTCGCCGGCCATCGCCAGCAGCCAGGCCTCCAGTTCCGCAGCGCGCGGGCCGGCGGCCAGCGCCGTCATCCAGCCGTCGACGTATTCGGCGGACAAACGGTCGTCGAAGCCCGCCAGGCGCTGGCAGACGGTGTCGAAGGCGGCAATCTCGGCCGGGTTGTTGTTGCGGGGCAGGCGCATCGTCGTGGATTCACTGCGGGGCCAGGCCCCATTGCTCGCGGAGGAAACGGTCCAGACGCGCCAGCGACGCCGCACGCGCCGCGGGCTGGCCGCCGACATGCACACCCTGGCCGGGCTGCGTGCCGTTCGGCACATCACGGCGCAGCCGCGGCGGCGCCGTGCCATCGAACCCGTGGAAGGCGCCGGCATAGACCTCGATCTGCACCGGCGCACTGCTTGCAATTGTCGCCGGGTTCGTCGCTGCGTTCGATGCCAGCGCACGGCAAGGTGCGGCCGGCGTCCAGTCGTCCGCCTCGCCGACCAGCAGCAGCAGCGGCGCCGTGCCGGCATAACCCCGGTCCAGCTCGGCCTGGCAACCGGGATAAAAAGCCACCGCCAGGCTGGGCCGCAGCGGCGCAGCGGCCACCTCGGCGTGGCCGCGGTTCGTCGCCGCCAGCACCGTGCTGCCGCCGTTGGACCAGCCCAGCAGGCCCAGCCGCCTGGCATCGACGCCGGGCTGCGCCGCCAGCCATTGCAGCGCACCCAGCGCATCGCGCCGGCGCTGCGTCTGCGTCAGCTGGCGGCTGCCGTTTTTCTGCGTGCAGAGCTCGGTTTCGCCGCGTGGCGTCAGCGAGTCGGTGACCAGCACATGCACACCCAGCGCGTTCAGCCGCGCCGCGTACGCGTGCATGCGACCGCTGAGCTGCTTGCTGCGGTCATACGGCCCGCCGCAGCCGTGCAGCAGCAGCATCGCCGGGCCGGGGGCCGCGGCCGGGAACCAGAAGCCGGGCAGCACCACGCCGCGGTCCAGGCTGGGCACCTGCACAGCCTGCTGCGCCGTTGCGGCGCCGGCGGCCAACGACAGCGCTGCGATCAGCCAGCCGGCCATGCAATGCCCGGCGGCTTGGGGTGCAGCCTGGCCATCGTCAGCACGTCGCAGTAGACGCCGTCGCGCATCGCGTAGGCGCGCAGCGTGCCCTCGTGCACGAAGCCGAAGCCCCGATACAGCGCGATGGCCGCGGTGTTGTCGGCAAACACCGTCAGCTCGATGCGCAGGATCTGCGCCCAGCGGTCGGCGTAGTCGCACAGGCCCTGCATCAGCGCCTTGCCCACGCCCTGGCCCTGCCAGGGCTTGGCCACCGAGATGCCCAGCATCGCCACATGGCGGCGGCGGATCTGCGGCATCGGGTGCAGGCCGGCGCTGCCGACGATGACACCGTCGATCTCGGCCACCAGGTGCAGGTCGGTCTTGCCCGGCGTGTTGTTGTCGGCCAGGCGCTGGCGCCAGATCTCTTCGCTGGTGTAGGGCACCTGCAGCAGGTTGGGCTGCACCTCGGGGTCGCCCATGATGCGGGCCATCGCCGCAGCGTCGGCCGTGGTGCTGCGGCGCAGGCTGATCGTCGGGGCAGTCATCGCACGGCTCCGGTGGACGGGAGCGCGATCTTCACACGGCCGGCAGCCAGCCCGCCAGTGTCTGCATCGCCCAGTCCAGTGCCGGGCCGCCATCGGCCCGCAGCGCCACACGTGCATTGGCACGCGGCAGCGCCGGCGGGCGCAGGTCGCACACCGTCATGCCACGTGTGAAACGGCCGGCGAGTTCGATGTCGACCCGCCCCGGCTGCAGGTCGAAAAGTTCGGGGCGCGCCAGCCAGACCACCGGCGTCGGGTCGTACAAGGCCTGTGCCGGGCGGCCACGCTGGCGTGCGATGTCGACATACCCGTCGAGGTAACCCGTGAAGATGCTGGCGGCCTTGCCGCGCAAGGGCTTGAGCTGTGCGACATGCGGGTTGCCGACGGCGATCTGCCGGCAGGCGTTGAGGCCGAACATCACCACCGGCACGCCGCAGTCGAACACACGCGCTGCGGCCTCGGGGTCGGCATAGATGTTGAACTCCGCCGCCGCCGTGGCATTGCCGCCGATGGTGCTGCCACCCATGATGACCAGTTGCTGCAGCAGCGACGGCAGCTCCGGCGCCAGCGCAAACGCCGTGGCCACGTTGGTCAGCGGGCCCACGGCCAGCAGCGTGACCTGGCCCGGGTGGGCACGCACCGCGTCGATCAGCGCCTGCACCCCATGCCCCGGCGACAGCCCGCTGTCGCAGGGCGGCAGCAAGGCGCCGGTGGTGGCCATGCCATGGGCACCCAGCACGTCCTGCGCCGTCACCTGGGCCTGGGCCAGCGGGCGTTCGCAGCCGGCGTAGACCGGGGTTTGAATGCCGTGCAGCGCCTTGATGCCCAGCGCGTTGGCCAGCGTGCGCGGCAGCGGCGCATTGCCGGCGACGACGCTGAGGCCCAGCAACTCGAACTGCGGGTCGGCCTCGAGCAGGGCCCAGGCCATCCAGTCGTCGAAGCCGGGGTCGGTGTCGAACCAGATCTTGCGTGGGCTGGCCATGGTGTTCAGGCTCCTCCGATGACCGCGGCGCGCGCCGGGTCCAGGCGCACGCAGACGGCGTCGCCTTCGTTGAAATGTCCCGGGCCGACACCCTTCACGGCGCCGCGTGCGGTGTGCACCAGGTACTCCACCCGTTCGCCGAGGTAGCTGCGTGCCTTGACGACACCCGGTTCGCCGTCGGCACCACCGGCCGCCAGCACCGCCACCTGCTCGGGGCGCCAGGCCAGTTGCCGGCCTGCGTGTTCGAACAGGTTGTCGTAGCCCATGAAACCGGCGACGAAGGCCGTGGCCGGGTGATGGAACAGCTGCTCGGGGCTGGCGTCCTGCTCGATGCGGCCGTCGCGCAGGATGACGATGCGGTCCGACAGGCTCAGCGCCTCGTCCTGGTCGTGTGTGACGTAGAGCATCGTGATGCCGAGCTCACGCTGGATGCGGCGCAGTTCGGCACGCATCTCCACACGCAGCTTGGCGTCCAGGTTGGACAGCGGCTCGTCCAGCAGCAGCAGCCGCGGCCGCAGCACGATGGCGCGGGCCAGCGCCACCCGCTGCTGCTGGCCGCCGGACAGACGCGCCGGCAGCCGCTGCGCAAAGTCGGCCAGGCCCACGGCGGCCAGCGCGCCTTCCACACGCTGCTGCAGTTCGGCCGCCGCCACCTGGCGCAGCCGCAGGCCGAAGGCGACGTTTTCGTAGGCCGTCAGGTGCGGGAACAGCGCATAACTCTGGAACACCAGGCCCAGGTTGCGCTGGTGCGCCGGGCGTGTGGTGATGTCCTCGCCGTCCAGCACGATGCGGCCCGAGCGTGCCGGCAGCAGGCCGGCGATGGCACGCATCGTCGTCGTCTTGCCGCAGCCCGAGGGGCCGAGCAGCGACACCAGTTCACCGCGGCCGACACCGAGGTTCAGGTCGTGCACCGCGGCAGCACGGCCGTAGGCGATGTGCAAGTGGTCCAGCAGCAGGTAGCTCATACGTATTTCGAGATGCCCAGCAGCTTCTCGGTGACGGCGACGACGGCGATGGTGAACAGCACCAGCAGCGTCGACAGCGCCGCGATCGACGGGTCGTAGCTGGTCTCCATGTAGGCCATCATCTCGATCGGCAAGGTGCTGACGCCCGGCCCGGTGAGGAACAGCGACACCGGCACCTGGTTGAAGCTGGTGATGAAGGCCAGCACCGCTGCGGCCGCAACGCCACCGCGGATGTTGGGCAGCACGACCTTGAAAAAGGCCTGCAGCCGCGTGGCGCCCAGCGTCACCGCGGCATCGTCGATGTCCTGGCGCAGGTTGGCCAGGCTGGCCGACACCACACGCACCGTGTAAGGCACCAGCAGCGTCGTGTGGCCGACCAGCAGCCCCCAGGTCACCGGCAGTGCATAGGCCAGCACCATCAGGTCCAGCAGCGCCAGGCCGACGATGATGCCGGGCACGATCAGCGGCAGCGTCAGCAGCGTCTTCACGAACTCCTTGCCGGGAAAGTCGTAGCGCGACAGTGCATAGGCCACCGGCACGCCGAGGCCCAGCGCTGCCAGCGTGCTGCCGGCACCGACCAGCAGGCTGGTGACGAAGCTGCGCTGGAAGGCCTCGACCGTGAAGAGGTAAACCACCCAGCGCAGGCCATAGGTCTTGGGCGGGAAGGCCAGGGTTTCGTCGGCGCTGAAACCGGCGACGAAGATGACGACAAACGGGCCCAGCAGGAACACCAGGGCCAGCACCAGCATCGCCAGCGCGCCGCGTGACATGCGGTTCATCGCGACAACCTCTTCAAGGCCTGGTTCACCGCGATCGTCGTCAGCAGCAGCAGCACGGCGATGACGCTGGCCGCCGGCACATCGCTGGCGACGTTGACCTTCTGGTACAGCAAGGTCTCCAGCAGCAGCACCTTGGGCCCGCCCAGCAGGGCCGGCGTGATGTAGGCGGTGACGCAGCCGGTGAACACCAGCGTGCCGCCGACGATCAGCCCCTCCTGCGTCAGCGGCAGCACCACCCGCGTGAAGCTCTGCCAGCGGTTGGCGCCCAGCGTGCGCGCCGCGGCCAGCACGTCGGGCGGCAGATTCTCCAGCGCCGACACCAGCGACAGCAGCATCAGCGGCATCATCAGCTGCAGCAGGCCGACAAACACCGCGCCTTCGCTGAACAGCAGCGTCGTCGGTTCGTCGATGACACCGCTGCCCACCAGCACGGTGTTGGCAAAACCGTTGCGGCCCAGCAGCACGATCCAGGCATAGGTGCGTGCGATCGGCGACACCATCAGCGGCAGGATCACCAGCCCGGTGAGCAGCCCGCGCCAGGGCGGCGGCACACGCACCATGGCCATCGCCGCCGGGTAGCAGACGACGGCGCTGACCAGCGTGGCCAGCCCCGCGATGCGCAACGTGCGCCAGTAGACCTGGGCATGCAGCGGCTCTTCGAAAAACGCCGTGAAGTGGCGCAGCCCCAGCACACCGTCGACCTTGAAAGCCCCGGCCAGCAAGGCCAGCACCGGCACGACAAAAAAGCCGCCGACCAGCAGCAGGGCCGGCAGCAGCAGCCACCAGGGAACCCGGGATCTCATGGGCCGCCGCCGGGCCGCCCCAAGGCGGCCCGCTCCCCCTCGGGGGGGCGACGCCGCAGGCGTCTTGGGGGCGTCATCTGGCGATCATGCGGTTCCAGGCGGTCACCCAACCGGCGCGTTCACGCGCCACCATGTCGGGTTTCATGAACACCAGCGAGTCGATCTGCGCCTTGCCCCAGGTCAGCGACTCCACGGCCTCGGTCTTGGGTTTGACGTTGCGGTTGATCGGCGAATCGGCCAGGTCGTTGGCCAGCGCCGTCTGCACATCCTTGCTGAGCCAGAAGTCGATCAGCTGGTGGGCCAGGTCGGCGTTTTTGCTGCCCTTGACGATGGACATCGTGTTCATCATGCCCACCTGCCCTTCCTTGGGCACGACCCAGGCCAGCGGCTTGCCGGTCTTCTTCAGGTTCAGCCAGCCGAAGCGGCCCACAGGTGCGACCCAGGCTTCGTCCTGCGCAAACAGCGCCGTCATCTGCGCCGTCTGCGTGTAGTAGGTGACGGTGCTGGCCTTGGCTTCGCCGATCTTGGCCAGGCCCGCGCTCATGTCGGTGGCCACGCCGCCCCAGGCACGGTCGACCATGAAGAGCTGGGCCAGGCCCTGGTTGCCGGTGATGTTGGCCAGCATCAAGTGGCCCTTCAACTCGGGCTTGTTCAGGTCCTTCCAGCTCGTCACCGTGCTGCTGGGCTTGTCGGTGCGCACCACCAGGCCCACCGAGTACACGGTGTAGGCCACCGCCTCCTGGTTGCGCAGCGGGTCGCGGCCGAAGTCGTAGACCTCGGGCAGGTTCTTCAGCTTCTTGAAGTCGATGGGCTGCAGCAGGCCCTTGTTCGAGGCGTCCAGCGCCAGGAAGTCGGTGATCTGCACGACATCGACATTCGGGTTGGCCTTGCGCGCTTCCAGCTTGGCCAGGCGGTCGGCGGCATTGCCGGTCTCGAGCACGATCTCGCAGCCGCACTTGGCCTTGAAGGGCTCGTAGACATGTTTCTTGAACAAGTCGTTGTTCAGGCCATAGGTCGACAGCACCAGGGTGCGCGCCTGGGCCTGGGTGGCCAGCGAGGCCAGCAAAGCCAGCGTGGCCAGCAGCAGGGGCTTGGTGGTCTTCATCGTCAGGATCTCCGGGAAACAACGGCGGCCAGTTGCGCCGCGGTCGGCAGGCCTTCGCGGGCACCGATGCGCGTGCAGGCCAGCGCCGCGGCGACACCGGCC
>JBASTF010000465.1:0-1878 GCA_049274755.1 Rubrivivax sp.
CGGCTGGGATAGGCGCCGGCTGCTGGCGCTGGCCCTGGCCTGGTACGCCATCGGCCATGCCCTGAGCGCGCTGATGCCGAACTACGCCGCGCTGCTGCCGGTGCGCGCCGCCACCGTGCTCGGCGCCGCCGTGTTCACGCCGCAGGCCGCGGCCGCCATCGCCTTCATGGCGCCGGCGGCCGAACGCGGCCGCGCCATCACCTACATCTTCATCGGCTGGTCGCTGGCCTCGGTGATCGGCATGCCGATTGCCGCCTTCGTCGCCGAGACGCTGGGCTGGGCCTCGGCCTTTGCGCTGGTGGCCCTGCTCAGCGGCGCCGCAGCAGCCGCCGTCTGGTTCACGCTGCCCGACGGCGTGACGCCGGCGCCGCTGTCGCTGGCGGCCTGGCGCCGCACGCTGACACACCCGCTGCTGATGGGCGTGGTCGCCGTCACCGCGCTCAGCGCCTCGGGCCAGTTCACGCTGTTTTCGTACTTCTCGCCCTACTACCGCCAGGCCCTGGGCGTCAGCGCTGCCGGCGTCAGCTTCCTGTTCCTGTGGTTCGGCGCTTTCGGCCTGCTGGGCAACATCGTGCTGCAGCGCGTGGTCGACCGCCACGGCGCCGCGCGCTGCGTGACGGTGACGCTGGCCAGCATGGCGCTGTCGCTGCTGCTCTGGCCGCTGGGCAGCGGCATCGTGGCGATGGCCGTGGTGCTCACGCCCTGGGCGCTGGGCTGCTTTTCGTCGAACTCGGCGCAGCAGGCGCGGCTGGGTGCTGCAGCGCCGGCCCTGGCCCCGGCGCTGATGGCGCTGAACACCTCGGCGATGTACCTGGGCCAGGCCGTCGGCGCCGGCGTCGGCGGTGCACTGATCACGGCCGGCGGCTTCGCACCGCTGAGCTGGGCCGCGCTGGCCTGGATGCTGCTGGCCATCGTGCTGAGCGCGCTGCTGGCGCGGCGCATGGCAAGGCCCTTCGATGTCTGACACCGCACCCGCGCTGCTGCAGCCGGCCACGCCGGCCGAGCTGTTCCGCGCCTTCAACCGCCTGGCACTGCAGGGTTTCGGCGGCGTGCTGCCGGTGGCGCAGCGTGAACTCGTCGAACGCCGGCAGTGGATGACACGCGAGCAGTTCCTCGAGACGCTGTCGGTGGGCCAGGTGCTGCCGGGCCCCAACATCATCAACATGGCGCTGATGATCGGCGACCGCTTCTTCGGCTGGCGCGGCATCGTCGCCGCGCTCGGTGGCCTGCTGGCGGCGCCGCTGTGCATCGTGCTGGTGGCCGCGGCGCTGTACGGCCAGTTCGCGACGCTGCCGGTGGTGGCCGGCGCGCTGCGTGGCATGGGTGCGGTGGCAGCCGGGCTCATCATCGCCACCGGCCTGAAACTGGCGCCGACGCTGAAAAACAACCCGATGGGTGTGCCGGCCTGTGTTGCCTTCGGCCTGCTGACGCTGCTGTGCGTGGGCTGGCTGCGCTGGCCGCTGGCGGCCGTGGTGCTGGGCCTGGGCATCCCGGCGCTGGCACTGGCCTGGTGGCGGCTGAAACCATGAGCTGGCTGCTGTGGGGCCCGATGAACGTCGGCGGGCCGGAACTGCTGGCGCTGTTCGGCCACTTTGCGCTGCTGTCGCTGCTGGCCGTCGGCGGCGCCATCACCACGGCGCCGGACATGCAGCGTTTCATCGTCGGCGACAAACACTGGCTGACCGACACGCAGTTCACCGCCTCGGTGGCGCTGGCCCAGGCCGCGCCGGGGCCGAACGTGCTGTTCGTCGCCGTGATCGGCTGGAACGTCGGCGGCCTGGCCGGTGTGCTGGCCACGATGGCCGGCAGCCTGCTGCCGTCGACGACGCTGGCGCTGGCCGCCACACGCTGGGGCGCGGCGCGCAAGGAAGCTCGTGG
>JBASTF010000466.1:0-1533 GCA_049274755.1 Rubrivivax sp.
GTGCCGGCGGCAGGGCCGGCGTGTCGCCATCGGCAGCCGCCAGGTCGCCCTGCGTGCTGCGGTCGGTGGGGTCGATCTCCAGCGCCAGCACCGCGCTGCCGGCCAGGGCCGCGGCCACCCGCGGGCCGGGTGTCATCCACTCGGCCTTGCCGACATGCAGCGTGCCGTAGAGCCAGGAGCTGCGGCCGTCGCGCTGCAGTTTCCACAGCAGGCCGCGGTCTTGCTGCCGGGCGGCTTGCAGCTGGGCCGGCGTTGGTGGCTCCGGGGTCGGCGGGCAGGTTGCGGCGGCGGCAGGGCCGGCCAGCGTGACGATGAGCAGGGCGCGCAGCAGCAACAACATGCGCCGACGATGCCACAGCGCGTCAGGGCTGGGTATCCACCCGTGTCAGGTTGTCCTCCGAGTTGCGGTCGATGCGCTTGTTGTAGGGGTCCACGCCGACGAACTTCGGCAGCTGGTCGACAACCACGGTGAGTGTCTGCCGGCCGCTCTTCACCGGCTGGCGCGTGAACGACAGCACCGAGGCCGCGCTGTAACCCGGCCGGCCGGGTTCGGCGCTGAAGACACCGAGGTCGAAGGGCTCGTCCAGCGGCGCCTCGGTCTCCTTGCCCTTGCCGTCGGCGTAGAGCTTTTTGGCGTCGACCTGCACACTGAGTTCGTACTTGCCGTCGGCCCGTTTCACCGCCTTGGCGTTGCTGGCCTTCACGTCCAGCAGCGTGATGCGCTCGAACAGGTCGGTGATCAGCGCGTCGTGCTGCGGCCCGGCTTCGGCACGCAGCAGCTGCAGGAAGTCGGTGCTGTTGGGGTAGGGCGCGGCCTTGAAGGCATGCTGCTGCAGCAGCTTGGCCAGCGCGCGGTTGAGCACCGCTTCACCCACCACCTCCTTCAGCCAGTACATCGCCAGCGACCCCTTCTGGTAGTGGATGTAGGGCTGGTTCTCCACGCGGGCCAGCGGCAGTTCCTCGACGACCTCGCCGCCGCGCTGGCGCAGGTAGCGGTCCAGCTCGTACTTCAGGAAGCGGCGCATCTGTTCCTTGCCGTAGATGCGCTCCATCACCAGCAGGGCCGAGTACTGCGCAAAACTCTCCACCAGCATCGTGCTGCCCTGCTGTTCGCTGGGCACCAGCTGGTGGCCCCACCACTGGTGGCCGATCTCGTGCGCGGTGACGTAGGTGACGACGTCGATCTTCTCCTCGCCCGAGAGCTTGCTCAGGAAACCGATGTCCTCGGAGTAGGGAATCGTGTTCGCAAAGGCCTGCGCAAACCGTGCATAGCTGGGGAACTCGAGGATGCGTGCCTGGTGGAACTGGTAGGGGCTGAACTGCTCGTTGAACAGCGCCAGCGAGACCTTCATCGCCTTCAGCATGCGCTCGACGTTGTATGCGTGGCCCGGGTGGTGGTAGACCGCGAGTTCGACGTCGCCCAGCTTGTCGCGCTGCACGGCGTAGCGTGCGCTCTGGATCGAGAAGAAGTGGTTGATCGGCGCGTCGGTGACGAAGCGTGCCGTGCGGCGGCCGCCGCTCGTTGTGTCGGCC
>JBASTF010000467.1:0-1657 GCA_049274755.1 Rubrivivax sp.
GCAGCACGCAGGTGGCCGGCAGCCGTGCGGCCAGCAGCGGCACCGCGGCCAGGGCTTGTTCCAGCCGTGCACTCGGCACCGTCACCTGCTGGCCGGCGCTGCCCTCGGCATAACGGAAGCCATGCACACAGCGCGGCGCCACCATCAGCACCGCGGGGGCCTGCAGCTGGTGCTCGACACCGTCGATCGTGGCTTCGGCGCTGCCGGCGCTGAGCCACTGGAACTGGTGCAGGCCTTCGTGGCGGTGTGCCGGAATCGTCCCACCGTGCAGCGCGGTGCGCACGGCGATGGCTTCATGGTGCAGCCAGTCGTCCGGCCTGAAGTGCCGCACCTCGCTGAACGCAACGGCGATCGGAGAGCTCTTCATCGAGGCCGGAAATGTACTGGAGTGCACCGGAATGTCCATGGCCTGCGGCGCGCTGCCGCGCCACCATGCAGGCATCGCGGCCGGCAGAGCCGCAAGCCCAACGGAGACAACCAATGACGCTGGACCGTCGCACCCTCAATCTCTCGCTGCTGCTGGCCGCGGCCGGTGTCGGCGCCGGCCGCCATGTGCTGGCCCAGCCGGCGCAGACCGTGGTCTGGTCGGGCTTTCCGCCAGGCGGCCTGGGCGACCAGGTGACACGCCCGCTGCTGGACCGCCTGAAAGGCCGCTGGCCCGGCACGCTGATCCTCGACAGCAAGGCCGGCGCCGGCGGCCGCATCGCAGCCGACTTCGTGAAGCGCGCCGCCCCCGATGGCGCGACGCTGCTGCAGGTGCCGTCGTCGCCGATGAGCATCTACCCGCACACCTATGGCAAGAAGCTGAGCTACGACCCGCTGGCCGACTTCGTGCCCGTCACACCACTGGCGGCCTACACGATCTCGGCCACCGTCGGCCCCGGCGTGCCGGCCGAGGTGCGCACGCTGCCCGACCTGGTGAAGTGGGCCAAGGCCAATCCGGACAAAGCCAACTACGGCGTGCCGGCACCGGGCTCGGTGCCGCACTTCATCGGCATGATGTTCGAGCGCAGCTCGGGCGTGCCGTTCAAGAGCATCCCGTACAAGGGCGGCGCGCCGCTGCTGCAGGACCTGCTGGGCGGCCAGGTGCCGCTGGCCTTCAACGTCACCAGCGAAGTGCTGCCGCACCTGAAGGCAGGCCGCCTGCGTTCGCTGGCCGTGGCCAGCCCGCAGCGCTGGCCGGCCCTGCCCGACGTGCCGAGCTTCGTCGAACTGGGCTTCAAGGACATCGCCGCTGTCGAGTTCCTGGGCTGGTACGCGCCGGCGAAAACCTCGCCCGACCTCGTGCGCCGGCTGAATGCCGCGGTGCAGGAAGCCCTGGCCTCGCCCGAGATGCAGGAGGTGTTCAGCCGCAACGGCCTGCAGCCGCTGATCGAAGGGCCGGAGGCTTTTGCCGTGCGCGTGAAAAACGAAGTGGCGCACTGGGCGCCCATCGTCAAGGCCACCGGCTTCACACCCGAGGATTGAAACCATGCAGATGCTGACGCTGACCGGCGCCCAGGCCCTGGTGCGCTTGCTGCAGGCCGAGGCCGTGCCGGCGGCCTACGGCCTGGTCGGTGGCAAGCTGGCACCGCTGCTGCACGCCTTGTCGCAGTCGGACATCCCCTTCGTCGGCCTGCGCCACGAAGCCAGCGCACCGCTGATGGCGGCCGCCACC
>JBASTF010000468.1:0-2097 GCA_049274755.1 Rubrivivax sp.
ACCTGATGGAGCGTGCCGCCGAACGGTCGCTGTTCGAAGGCATCCGCGCCTACGACGACGGCAACTACACGCTGGCCGAAAGCGCACTGCGCAAGGCGCTGGCCGGTGGCCTGCAGAGTGCCCGCGACCAGGCCACCGCGCACAAGCTGCTGGCCTTCATCACCTGCACCAGCGAACGTGTACCGGCCTGCGAAGCCGCGTTCCGCGCCGCACGTGGCGCCGACCCGGCGTTTGCGCTGAGCCGCAGCGAAGCCGGCCATCCCGTCTGGGGCCCGGTCTACAAGCGCACGCTGCAGCAGTAACCGCGGCGCCAGGGCCGTCGCGCATAATCCGCGCGCCGATGAGCAGCGCCGCACCGTTCCGCCACCGCCTGCGGGTCTACTGGGAAGACACCGACGCTGGCGGCGTCGTGTTCTACGCCAACTACCTGAAGTTCTTCGAGCGTGCACGCACCGAGTGGCTGCGCGCGCTGGGCGTGGGCCAGCAGGACCTGCGTGAACGCACAGGCGCCATCTTCATCGTCGCCGAAACCCGTGTGCAGTACCGGCGCCCGGCCAGGCTGGACGACAGCATCGACGTCAGCGTCGAACTGCGCGAAGCCGGCCGCGCTTCGCTGCTGATCGCGCAGAGCGCCTGGCGCGGCGACGAGTTGCTGGCCGACGGCGAGATCCGCATCGGCTGCGTGGCCCACGGAACCTTCCGGCCCGTGCGCATTCCCACCGAGATTGTTGAACGCTTGCGATGAACCAGGACCTGTCCATCCTCACCCTCGTTGCCCAGGCCAGCCTGGTCGTGCAGATCGTCATGGCCGGCCTGGTGCTGGTGTCGCTGGCGAGCTGGACCGTGATCTTCGGCAAGCTCTTCGGCCTGCGCAGCGTGCGTGGCCAGAACGAGGAGTTCGAACGCGAGTTCTGGTCCGGCCGCAGCCTCACCGAACTGAACCAGGCCGCCGCCGGCAAGACCCATTCAGCGCCGATGGAACGCATCTTCGCCAGCGGCATGCGCGAGTTCCTGAAGCTGCGTGAACGGCGGCTGGACGCCGGCGCCCAGCTCGACGGTGCGCGCCGCGCCATGCGCGCCAGCTACCAGCGTGAACTCGACGTCATCGAAAGCAACCTCAGCTTCCTGGCCAGCGTCGGTTCGGTCTCGCCCTATGTCGGCCTGTTCGGCACCGTCTGGGGCATCATGCATGCGTTTGTCGGCCTGTCCAACCTGCAGCAGGTGACGCTGGCCACCGTGGCGCCCGGCATCGCCGAAGCCCTGGTGGCCACGGCCATCGGCCTGTTCGCGGCGATCCCCGCCGTGGTGGCCTACAACCGCTTCGCACGCGACATCGACCGCATCGCGATCCAGCTCGAGACCTTCATCGAGGAGTTCTCGAACATCCTGCAGCGCAACGCCGGCGCCCAGCCCGGCAGCCCACACTGAGATGCCGGCCGTCGCCACCCGCGGCCGTGGCCGCCGCTCGATGAACGAGATCAACATGGTCCCGTTCATCGACGTCATGCTGGTGCTGCTGATCATCTTCATGGTCACCGCGCCGCTGATCACCACCGGCCTGGTGGAACTGCCGTCGGTGGGCAAGTCGCAGCAGCGGCCCAGCAGCGTCATCGAGATCGTCGTCGGCAGCGACGAGAAGCTGCGGCTGCGCCTGATCGACGGCAGCAGTTCGGCCGAGCCGGCGCCGGTGCAGCTGTCGCAGCTGGCCGCGCGGGTGCGCGACACGCAGAAGGGCAATGCCGAGATGCCGGTGGTCATCAGCGCCGACCGCAACGTGAAGTACGAGAGTGTGGTGCGGGTGATGGACACACTGCAGAAGGCCGGCGTCAAACGGGTCGGGCTCTCGGTCAAACAAGGCACATGAACATCGCGCACGACGCCCTGCTGCCCCGCCCGCCCGGCGGCATGGCGCCGGGTGCCGCGCTGGCGCTGCTGGTGCACGGTGCGCTGGTCGGTGCGCTGGCTCTGGGCGTCAACTGGCGCATGAACGCACCCGAGGCCATCAGCGCCGAACTCTGGGCCGCCGTGCCGCAGATCGCCGCGCCGCGTGCCGAAGAACCGCTGCCGGCGCCAGCACCAGCCCCGCCACCGCCGCAG
>JBASTF010000469.1:0-2265 GCA_049274755.1 Rubrivivax sp.
TCGAAACGCAGTGCATGCAGGCCGGGCACCGGCAGCGTCGGCAGCGTGGTGCCGGCCACGGCTTCACCGGCGGCCAGCACCGGGGCTTCGGTGATCAGCAGCAGGTCGGTGCCTTCGCGGTTGGCCGGCCGTGCCAGCAGCTTCACACCGAGCTCGGGGCCGATGCCGGCAGGGTCGCCCAGCAGCACGGCCAGGCGCGGGCGCTTCGTCGGGGTCTCGTTCATGGCTGTTCCGCCTTGATCTGCGCGTCGCGCACCAGCTTGCCGTAGCGATCGAACTCGGCCTTGTTCATCGCTGCGAAGGCGTCGATGGACAGCGGCTGCAGGTCGCCGCCCAGGCCACGCACACGGGCCTGCACGTCGGGCAGCTTCAGCGCTGCCTGCAGTTCGGCCGCCAGGCGCTCGACCAGCGGCTTCGGCGTGCCGCCGGTGACGTACAGGCCGTACCAGGTCTGCACGTCGGCACCCTGGATGCCCAGTTCGGCCAGCGTCGGCACCTCGGGCAGTTCGGCCGAGCGTTTCTCGGTCGTCACCGCCAGCGGGCGGAACTTGCCGTTCTTGATCTGGCCCATGGCCGACGAGGTGCTGTCGAACATCAGGTCCACCTCGCCGGCGATGATGTCGATGTGGGCCTGGCTGCTGCCCTTGTAGGGCACGTGGATGGCCTTGGTCTTGGTCGCCAGGTTGAAGGCTTCGCCGGCGATGTGCTGGGTGCTGCCGATGCCCGACGAGGCGTACTTCAGCCGCCCCGGCTTGTCGCTCATCGCGGCCAGCAGGTCTTTCAGCGTGCGGTATGGCGAGGTGGCCGAGACCACCAGCACGTTGGGCATCACGCCGACCAGGCCGATGGGCTGCAAGTCCTTCAGCGGGTCGAACTTCAGTTTCAGCAGGTGCGGCGCCACGGCCTGGCCGGTGTTGGTGGCCACCAGCAGCGTCGTGCCGTCGGGCGTGGCGCGGGCCGTCAGCTCGGCGGCGATGGTGTTCGAGGCGCCGGGGCGGTTTTCGACGGTGACCGTCTGCTTCAGCGCCGGGCCGAACTTGTCGGCCAGCAGCCGCGCCAGGATGTCGGTGCCGCCACCGGGCGAGGCGCCGACCATGATGCGCAGCGGCTTGTCGTAGCCGGCGGCGGCGGGTTGCTGCGCCAGCGCGCCGAAGCTGGCGGCGCCGACGAGCAGGGCGGCCAGGGTGTGGTGAAAGCTCAGGGGCATGGGTGTCTCCGGGTGCCGTCTGCTGCGGCTGCTTGCAGGTTAAGGATTCGCCTCATGCATTGCCAATCGAAGTTGCTCAACAATCCATACACAAACGTGTATGAATCGCCTGCCCGACACCCTGCTGCTGATGCGGCTGCGCACACGCCAGCTGCTGCTGGCGGCGCAGCTGGGTGAAGCGCGCCACCTGGGGCGGGCGGCGTCGGCCCTGGGCATCAGCCAGCCGGCGGCCACGAAGCTGCTGCAGCAGATGGAAGACCAGCTCGGCGAGACGCTGTTTGTGCGTGCGGCCCGTGGCATGCAGCCGACGGCGGCCGGCGAGGCGCTGATCCGCCATGCACGCCAGTGGCTGAACGACTTCGGCGCACTGCGCCAGGAGATGACGGCGCTGCGTTCCGGCCTCTCGGGCCGGCTGTGCCTGGGCAGTGTGCCGGGCGCGATGCCGGAACTGGTGGCGCCGGCCCTGGCCGCCTACCGCCGGCAGCACCCGGCAGTGGCGGTGAGCCTGGTCGTCGACACCAGCGACCGCATGCTGGCCCAGCTGTCGCAGGCCGAGGTGGAACTCGTCGTCGGCCGCCTCACCGAGCTGCACCACGACGATGTCTTCGACAGTCGGCCGCTGCTGGGCGAAGAGCAGGTGGCCGTCGTGCGTGTGGGCCATCCGCTGCTGGCGCAGCCGGCGCCGATTGCGCTGCAGGAACTGGCGCGCTGGCCCTGGGTGCTGCAGCCGCCGGGGTCGCCGCAGCGCAGCCGCTTCGAAAACGCGCTGCGTGAAGCCGGCGTGCATGTGCGGCTGGACATCACCGAAACGGCCTCGACGGTGGCGACGACGACGCTGCTGGAACGCAGCGACATGGCGGCCGTGATGCCGGCTTCGCTGGCCAGCCACTACGGCCGGCTGGGTGTGCTGCAGGTGCTGCCGCTGCAACTGCCGCTGCAGGTGCCGGCCATCCAGCTGGTCACACGCCGCCAGCTCCTGCTGTCGCCAGCCGCCGAGGCTTTTGCGCAGCAGGTGCTGGCGACGGCCGCGGCACTCAGCGCGGCGCCGCCAGCAGCGC
>JBASTF010000470.1:0-1559 GCA_049274755.1 Rubrivivax sp.
TCGTCATACTGTTTTGTGCCCTCGCTGCTGACCAGGGTCGCGCGCCCCGGCGCCCAGCTGGCCGAGGCCACGACGCTGCCCAGCGGCGACGTCAGCTGCAGCTGGCCTTGTTCGGCATCACCCCGCAGCTCGAAGGCGCTGCTGAGCTGGCGCGGCGGCTCGGAGCGTACCTGCACACTGAGCCGGCCGGCCAGCCAGTCGCTGCCCGGCGGTGGTGGGCGCGGTGTTGCGCAGGCCGACAGCAGCAATGCCAGCAGCGCGGCGCAGGCCGCGCGCCGGAGCGGGTGCATCACAGGCCGACCGTCACAGCCCGACCTTCAGCCGCGACAGCGTCTCGCGCAGCACGTCGTTGGCCGAATCGCGTGCCTTGCCTTCGATCCAGACCTTCTTCGCTTCGTCCTGCTGGCCGAAGGCCCACAGCACTTCGCCCAGGTGGGCGGCGATCTCGGGGTCGGGCCGCGAGGCATAGGCCTGGCGCAGCAGGCGCAGCGCTTCGTCGCGGTTGCCCAGGCGGTACTCCACCCAGCCCAGGCTGTCGGTGATGAAGGGGTCGCCGGGCGTCAGGTCCAGCGCCTTCTTGATGAGTTCCCGTGCCTCGGTCAGCCGCACACGCCGATCGGCCAGCGAGTAGCCCAGCGCGTTGTAGGCCTGGGCGCTGTCGGGCTTGAGTTCGATGACCCTGCGCAGCAGCCGCTCCAGTTCGTCCATGCGGTTGAGCTTCTCGGCCATCATCGCCTGCTCGTACAGCAGGTCGGTGTCGTCGGGGAACTTCTGGCTGGCGCCGGCCAGCACCTCGAAGGCTTCCTTCCAGCGCTTCACGTCGCGCAGCACGCCGGCCTCGGCCATCAGCTTGGCACGTGCGTCCTCTGGGTTGCGTTCGGGGGCGGCGCGCAGCACGTCGCGCGCTTCCTTGATGCGGCCCTGGCGTGCCAGCAGCGAAGCACGGCGGGTCTGCACTTCCAACGCGCGCTGCGGGTCGTCGACCTTGGCCAGCCAGGTTTCCGCAGCCTTGAAGTCACCACGCTGTTCTGCCGCCTGGGCCAGCATCAGCCAGGCCTGCACCAGGCCTTGTTCGGGCTTGGCGGCCGTGTTGTCGTCGCCATCGTCGTCGTCGCTGGCCGCTGCCGAGGCGGCAGCAGCGGGCGCCGGTGCAGCCGCGCGCTGTGCCTGGGCCAGATCGACATAACGCAGCAGCGCCGCCTCGCCTTCCTTCGGATGGCGCAGCTCCAGCTGCAGCGCACCCAGCGACAGGAAGGGCGGCGCGAGATCGGGCTTCTGCTTGGTGACGACTTCCAGTTCCCGCACCGCGTCCGGGTAACGTTGCTGCTGCGTCAGCGTGCGCACATAGGCCAGGCGCAGGCCGGGGTCGACATCGCTGCGCCCCATGTGCGTTGTGACGATCTGCTCGGCCTCGGGCTCCTTGGCCATCAGCTCCAGCGCCAGCAGCACCGGGCCGGGCGCGGCCGCGTCTTCGCGCTGCGCCTGTTTGGCGGCCGCCAGGGCCTTGTCGGTTTCGCCGGCTGCCATGCGGCCGCGGCCGACGGCCACCAGGGCCGACA
>JBASTF010000471.1:0-1561 GCA_049274755.1 Rubrivivax sp.
GCCCAGGCCAGCACCGCCTGGCGCACACCGAGCGCAAGTTCCCGTTCCCGCAGCTTGCCTTCGTCGCCGAGGCCGACGATCACCGCCGCCAGCGGCCGTGGCGCGCGCCAGGGGTTCTTGTCGTCGCGCCGGGTGTTGGCGAACAGCTGCACGATGCCCGGTGCGTCGGGGTACAGGCCCGCGGCGAGGCTGGCGCTCATCGCGCCGCCCAGCAGGTGGTCGACCACCCGTTCGGTGCCGGTCAGCGCCAGCGAGCGGTAGTGGCCCAGCAGCAGCGGCTGGGCGACAAAGGCGAGGTGGCTGTTCAGCACCGTGACGCGCAGCGCACTGCCGGCGGCGCTGCTGTCGTGCGGGTCGCCGCTGTCGTTGTCGAAGATCGAAGCCTGTGTCTCGGCCGGCAGGCCGGAACTGCGGCCGCGTGAAGGCCGGCTGCGCAGATGGGCCACGGCCGTGCTGCCGGCGTCGGCGGCCAGCGGTTCCAGGCGTTCGGTGTGGCCCTGCTGCAGCAGTTCGTCGTAGGCCACGAAGGCACGGGCCTCGCTGGGCAGGCTGCCGTGGGCGCAGTCCAGCTGCCAGGTCTTCACGCCCGGCAGCAGGGCCGAGGCCAGCGGCACACGGCCGTCGCCGCCGTTGTTGGCATCGAGGTAGACCAGGCCTTCGTCGGCCCAGGCAAAGCCGTCGGGCGTGAAACGCGCCTGGCCGACGACCAGCAGCAGCTTGTCGGCGAAAGTTGGCAGGTCCTCGTCGCGCTGCCGGTCCAGGCGCAGGCGCAGCTGGCGTGCACGGTCCAGCACCGGCTGCGGCGGCACGCCCCAGGTGTAGACGGCCAGCGGCTGGTCGGCGCTGTCGGCGCCCAGCCAGTTGCGGTGCCACCAGGCCTTGTCGCGCACCGTCTGCAGGTCTTCGTCAGCCAGGCGCTGCCAGGTGGCCTGCTGGTCCAGGCCCTGCTCCAGCAGCCCGGCCTGCAGCTGCAGGAAACCCGGCATTGCCGCCAGGATCTGCCGCGCCCGCCTGTCCTGCAGCGGCGAACCGAAAGCGGCGAGTGCGTTGCCGAAGCTGTCGTCGCCCGACAGCACCTGCATCGGCGCCCAGGAACCGCCGTTGGGCGTGCCCAGCATCAGCAGCCGCGCGCCGTCGCGCGCCATCAGGCGCTGCCAGGTCTCGGGGCACTCCAGCTGCAGCGTGCGTGCCACCAGGCCGCCCATCGCATGCGCGACGATGCGCACCGGCATGCCGCTGTCGTCGCGCAGCGCCAATGCGGCGTCGATGGCCACGGCCAGGCGCCGCGCCTCGTCTTCGATGGGGCGCCGCCAGTCGAAGGCAAAGGGCAGCACCTCGTGGCTCAGCGCCAGGTGCGCGATCAGCGCGTCATAGACCAGGCCCACCGGGCCGTCGGGCGCGACACCGTCGTCGTCGGCGCCGGTCCAGGCCAGGCGCGACAAGCCGCCCAGCAGCCGTGGCGCCAGCCAGATGCGCTGGCCATGCGACTGCAGGTGGCTGCCCAGGATGCCGGGCAGCACAAACACCGCGGGGCGCGACGGGTCGGGCGCCGGTGCCGCCG
>JBASTF010000472.1:0-3006 GCA_049274755.1 Rubrivivax sp.
CCCGCGGGCTGTGACCCCTGCTGCAGACCGCGGGGAGCGGCCAGGTCGTTCCGCCTCAGTTCCGCTTCAGTCGAACAGGGCGCTTCCGCCGCCGGGCTGTGCTGATGTCACGGGTCAAGTCAACCCGAATCGGATGTCGCGGCGCGCAGGATGCGTTGCAGTGCGGCCAGCACCACATCCCGCGCCTTGTGCTGCGGGTCATGCCCGACGCCGGGCAGGGCCGTGACTTCCATACGCATCTTGCCGTGGTTGACCAGGGCACTGGCACTCGGGCGCCAACCGTAGTCGTCGGCCTGGCCGAAAATCGCCGCCACCGGGCAGCGCACCGCGGCAATCTGTTCGGCCATCGTCCAGTGGACCGCATCGTCGGTCGACCACGGCCCGTGCCACCCCCAGAACATCGAATCTGTCTTGTCGCCGTGGTGGCGCATCAGGCGCTCGCGCAGTCCACCGTGCTCGAAAGCGTGGCGCGCGGCTTCCATGCCGCGCACCATGTGCAGATCCAGCGCGATGGTGGGCGAGCAGGCACAGACGCCCAGCACCGCCTGCGGGTGCGCTGCGGCCGCCAGCATCGACATGGCGCCGCCGTCGCTGTGGCCGAACAGCACCGCGCGCTCGATGCCGAAGTGGCCCAGCAGGTCGCCGAACACGGGGCCGGACTCGTCAAAGCGATAGCTGCGCTCGCGGCCGCCGGTCAACGCGTCAGAGCCTCCATAACCCCAACGGTCGTAAGACAGCACGGGCAGCTGGGTCGTGTCTGCGATCTCCTGCGGGAGGTCCTTCCACGTGCTGGTGCAATCGAGGCCGCCGTGCAGCATCACGACGACCGGGCGGGTGCGGTCGATGCGGCCCCAGGTCCAGGCGCTCAGACGGTGCCCGCCGGCGACGAATTCTTGCTGTTGCATCGTGGTTCTTCGGTTGTGGTCTCAAGGCCCGTCGGACGAAGCGCTGGTCCGCGCGGACAGCCTTTGCGCCACGTTGCCGCGAATCAGGCGCAGCTCCATCAGCATGGCGTCAATGCATTGACGCCGACGCTCCAGCTCAGCCACGGCCTGTTCGCCCTCCGCGACGGTGTGCGCAGACGGGGAGCAGGCACGGGGTGAGGGCAGGCCGTAGAGACGAAGCTGCCTTCGCATCTCGGCCAGCGACAACCCGATGGCTTTGAAGCGAAGGATCAGCGTGAGTGCACGAAGCTCGGCGCCACCGTACACACGCGCACCTTCCACGCGGCGCGGGCTGAGCAGCCCGAAGGCCTCGTAGTGCCGAATCGCGCGCAGCGAGATCCCGAACTGGCGGCAGGTCTCGACGATTCCAAGGCACGCGTCTGGACCGACCGTCGATGCGGACTCCAAACTCTTCGCGGCGCGGTGGCCGGCAGCAACTGGCATGTTCGCGCTGCCCGACTCAATAGGACTTCGGAAGCCCCAGCACATGCTCGCCGATGTAGTTCATCAGCATCTCGTTGTTGATCGGCGCGATCTCCAGAAGGCGGATCATCGGCCACAGCGTGACGACATCGTAGTCGCGGTCGAAGCCGTAGCCGCCATGGGTCTGCAGCGCCGCTTCCACCGCGGCCACCGCGGCGCGCGAGGCCAGCAGCTTGGCCATGTTGGCGTGCGCCCCGGCGTCCTCGCCGTTGTCGAAGCGGTCGGCGGCGTCGTAGGTCATCAGCCGCGCGGCTTCGAGTTCGGCCTTGGCCAGCGCCATGCGGTGCTGCAGCGCCTGGTAGCTGCCGATGGGCTTGCCGAAGGGCTTGCGGTCCTTGGCGTAGGCCACGGCCTTGGCCAGTGCGTAGTCGCCCAAGCCGATCGCAGCGCCCGCGGCCAGAAGGCGCTCGGAATTCAGGCCCTCGAACATGAGCTTGGCGCCTTTGCCGGGCTCGCCGATCACGGCGTCGGCGGGCAGCTGCACGTTGTCGAAGAACACCATGTACTGGCGCTCGGCCGTCTCGACCTGGATGTTGAGCTGCTTGAGCGTGATGCCCGGCGTCTTCATGTCGAGCACGAACAGCGACATGCCGTCGGTGCGGTGCTGGACCTCGCCGGCCTTGGTGGTGCGGGCCACCACCATCATGGTGTCGGCGTCGCGCGCGCCCGAGATGAACACCTTCTGCCCGTTCAGCGTCCAGCCGCCACTGGCATTGGGGGTGGCCAGCGTCGTCATCGCGAAGCTGTTGGTGCCGGCGTTGGGCTCGGTGATGGCGAAGCACATCTTCTTCTCGCCGGTGCAGGTGGGCGCCACGTACTTGGCGATCTGCTCGCGCGTGCCGTTGCGCACGATGGGCACGCGGGCCAAGCCCGTGACGACCAGGAACAGTGTCGGCACGCCGGCCAGGGCCAGGGCCTCGTTCAGTGCCGTGATCTCGAGCACGCCGCCGCCCGAGCCACCGTGCTCTTCGGGGATCGACAGGCCGAGCAGGCCGAACTTGCCGAGCGCCTGCCAGAGTTCTTCGGGGAAGCGGTCGTCCTTGATGCACTGCAGGATGTAGCTGCGCGGGTACTGTGCGGTGACGCCGCGCGTGGCTTCCTGGATGTCGCGCACGCGCGACTGGATCTGCGAGGAGGCGGTCTTGCGGCCGATCGGCGAGGTGACGGTGTTCATGGCGGATCCTTTCGGTGGCTGTGCGAGGGAGCGACGGGTTGCGGGCGGGTCACAGGGCGAGGTCGGCGGGGATGGGCACCGGGTGGTCAAGCAGCATCTGCGCGAAGGCCTTGCCCTGCGAGTCCATGCGCACCGATGCAATGCCACCGCCGCCCAGGGCCCGCTGCAGCGTGAAGTTCAGCGCCTGCGTGCCCGGCAGGTCGTAGCGCCGGACCTCGCCGCTGGCGAGGTGCGCGAACCAGCGCGCCACCGCTTCTTCGGTGAGGGACGCGCGGATGAAAGGCAGGAACTCCGGCCGGCGCGCGATGATGCCGATGTTGGCCGAGTCGCCCTTGTCGCCGCTGCGGCCCCAGGCCAGTTGCACCAGCGGCACCGTGCGCACCCCGCGCGCGAAGGCCTCGGCCC
>JBASTF010000473.1:0-4626 GCA_049274755.1 Rubrivivax sp.
GCCCAGAACAGCAGCGCGCCGAACAGCGCCGTCGCCAGCCCGTGCAGCAGCCCGGGCAAGGGCGCACGCAGCAGGTCGCGTGCACCATGGGCCAGCCAGGCCAGCGGGCGCAGCAGCGGAATCGGCCGCGGCGCAAAACGGCGCGACTCTTCGAGGGCTTGGGAGTTCGGCATCGGCGGTGCGCAGTCTAGGCGGCCAGGCCTTGTGCGGCCTTGGCCAATGTCAAGGCATCACCATCGGCCAGAGGCAGGGTTTCGGCACTGCCGAAACCGGCGAAGTGGCGCTGCATCGAACGCAGGTAGACGGGGTCGTAGTGCTCGGTCAGCAGTTCCTGCACGAGGGTCGCGAACTGGCCGCTGCGGGCCAGGGCCTGCCAGCGCTCGACGGTGGCGCGGCCACGCAGTTCCTTCAGCGCCGACAGGCGTTCACACAGCAGTTCGGCGTCGTGCAGGAAGTGCGCGTAGTCCTCGATCAGCAACTGCACACGCGCTGCCAGCGACATCTCGATGTGCAGCACCGGCGCGGCGCGCAGCCGCAGCAGCAGCGCCTCGGGCACACGCAGGCGGCCGATGGTGCGGCTCTCGCCTTCGACAAACACCGGCCGTGCCGGATCGAAGCTGCGCAGCGCCTGCCACAGCAGGGTCTCGAAGCCTTTCTGTGAGGGCTGCGGCACACCGGGCAGCGGCCCCAGCACCGAGCCGCGGTGGCAGGCCAGGGCTTCCAGGTCCAGCACCTGGGCGCCGGCGTCGTGCAGCGCCTGCAGCAGCCGGCTCTTGCCGCTGCCGGTGCGGCCGCAGACCACCTGCAGCCGCAGCGGTGCCGGCAGCGTTTCGAGGTCGGCGATGACGGCGCGGCGGAAGGCCTGGTAGCCGCCGTCGAGCACGCTCACAGAAAAGCCGATCTGGCCCAGCACCGTGGCCAGCGCACCCGAGCGCTGGCCACCGCGCCAGCAGTACACCAGCGGCCGCCATTCGCGTGACAGTGCGAGCACCTGGCGTTCGACATGGTTGGCGACGTTGCGCGCCACCAGCACCGCACCTTGTTTGCGCGCTTCGAACGGCGACACCTGGATGTAGGTGGTGCCGACGGCAGCACGTTCGGTATCGCTCAGCGAGGGCCAGTTGACGGCGCCAGGCAGCCGGTCTTCGGCGAACTCCGACTCGCTGCGTGCATCGACGACGCAGGAGAAAGCGGCCAGCTGGGGGATGGCGTCGGCGGCGCCGATGCGGCGCAGGCTCATCGTTGGGGGGGCGCCTTGACTTCGTGCATCACGACTTCTAGGTTCGAAGAACGGCCACTGCAGGCCCGTTCGGGGAGGAAACAATGCTGCGATTCTGGGGCAAGCGCGTCGTGGTGGCTGCCGTCGGCGCGGCCGGCCTGGTGGCCTCCGTGGCCCGGGCCGCGGATCTGCCGACCTTCAACCTGCTTGGCGAAGCGTCGATCCCGAAGTTCGCGGAAAAGAAGGAAACGATCCAGTTCGGCACGATCACGCTGACGAACGCCGCCATCGGCACGGCCAGCTTCTCGTCCTCGGCCACGCCGTTCCCGGTGCTGACGGCCGACGCGCAGGCCGGCCCGAACCTGGCCATGGACCGCTTGTTCACACGCGGCAGCGGCTTTCTGAACTACGCGATGATGATCACGAGCAGCTCGCTGCCGACCGGGTCTGTGTTGCCGGTGTCCGCCTTCGTGGCCGGCGGCGTTGCGGGCACGGCCAATGCCGGCGCGAGCTTCGTGCTCGAATCGTCGTGGCAGATCATCGATGTCACGGCCAACCTGCTGGTGGGCGGCGACAGCATCCTGACGGCGACGCCGCTGACTGGCAGTTTCTCGCAAGGTTTCAGCCATGTCGTGAACCTGTCGCTGAAGACCGACCACCTGTACCGCATCTCGCTGCGCGCCGATGCGCAGGCCGCAGCGAGCGACCCCGGTTCATCGGCCGTCGCACACGCTTTCATCGACCCCTGGTTCAGCTTCGGTGCCGGTGTCGATCCGGCGCAGTTTGCGTTCAGCTTCAGCGCAGGCATCGGCAACACGGCACCGGTGCCCGAACCGGCCGCCGCGGGCTTGCTGCTGCTGGGCCTGGCCGTGTTGGGCTGGCGCCGCCGCAGCCTTCAGCCGGCCGGGGCCGCCACTGCGTCGAGCAGTTCGCTTTCGATGCGCAGCTGCGCCTTGGGCTGCTGAAGCGCCGGGCCGTCGACGAGGAAGGTGTCCTCGACACGTTCGCCCAGCGTCGTGACCTTGGCCAGCTGCAGGTTGATGCGGTTGCGTTCCAGCACACGCGCCACGGCGTAGAGCAGGCCCGAACGGTCGCTGGCCGAGACGGTGAGCAGCCAGCGCTGTGCACGTTCGTCGGGGTGCAGCGACACACGTGGCACCACCGGGAAGCTGCGCACACGCCGCGACACGCGCCCGCGGCTGGGCTCGGGCAGCGGGCCGTCGGAAGCCAGGGCCTGCGAGGCCTGGTTTTCCACCAGCGAGATCAGGTCGCGATAGGCCGCCGGGCCGTCGGTGGCCAGGCGCGTGGCCACGACTTGGAAGGTGTCCATCGCGTAGCCGCTGCGTGTGGTGTGGATCTTTGCGTCCAGGATGCTGAAGCCGGCGCTGTCGAAGTAGCCGCAGATGCGGGCAAACAGGTCGGAGCGGTCGGGTGAGTACACCAGCACCTGCAGCCCGTCGCCCACCGGCGACAGCCGCACACGCACCACCGGCACCACGGCCTCGATGTGGCGCCACAGCGAACGTGCATGCCAGGCGATGTCGCCAGCGTCGTGGCGCGCGAAGTAGCTGATCTCCAGCGTCTTCCACAGTGGCTCTTCGGTGCCGGGCAGGGCGCTGTGCAAGGCCAGGTTCTGCCGCGCCTCCTGCTTGCGGGCCTCGATCTCGGCGTCGACGTTGGGCCGCGAACCACCCAGCGCGCGCAGCGTCAGCCGGTACAGGTCTTCAAGCAGCTTGCCCTTCCAGGCATTCCAGACCTTGGGGCTGGTGCCGCGGATGTCGGCCACCGTCAGCAGGTACAGCGCCGTCAGCCGGCGTTCGTTGCCCACCAGCTTGGCGAAGCTGCCGATGACCTCGGCATCGGACAGGTCTTCCTTCTGCGCGATGCGGCTCATCGTCAGGTGGTGCTTGACGAGGAACTCGACCAGCTGCGTGTCGTCGCGCGAGAGCGCGTGGTCGCGGCAGAAGCGGCGCACCTCGACGGCGCCCAGGTCGCTGTGGTCGCCGCCGCGGCCCTTGGCCACGTCGTGGAACAGCGCGGCGACGTAGAGCAGCCAGGGTTCGTCCCACTGCGAGGCCAGCTGGCTGCAGAACGGGTACTCGTGTGCGTGTTCCGGAATGAAGAAGCGGCGCACGTTGCGCAGCACCATCAGGATGTGCTGGTCCACCGTGTAGACGTGGAACAGGTCGTGCTGCATGCGGCCGACGATGCGGCGGAACACCCAGAGGTAGCGCCCCAGCACCGAGGTCTGGTTCATCAGCCGGAAGGCATGGGTCAGGCCCTTGGGCTGGCGCAGGATCTCCATGAACAGCTCGCGGTTCACGGGGTCGCGGCGGAAGCCGGCGTCCATGACGTTGCGTGCGTTGTACAGCGCACGCAGCGTGCGCGAGCTCAGGCCCTGGATGCCCGGTGTCTGCGCAAACACCAGGAAGGTTTCGAGGATGGCGTGGGGGTTCTCGAGGTACAGGTCGTCGCGCGCCACCTCCAGCATGCCGGCACGGTCGAGGAAACGCGCGGTGATCGGGCGGCTGGGCGCCGCCTCCGAGCCCATGATGCGTTCCTCGATGTTCATCAGCAGGATCTGGTTCAGCTGCGTCACCGCCTTGGCTGCCCAGTAGTAGCGGTGCATCAGCACTTCGCTGCTGCGCTGGCCCTTGGTGGGCTTGTAGCCGAAGCTGTCGGCCACCGCGGTCTGCAGGTCGAACACCAGGCGGTCTTCGCGCCGCCCGGCCACCACGTGCAGCCGTGCGCGGATCAGCCGCAGCGTGCCTTCGTGTTTGTTCAGCTGGCTCACCTCGAACGGTGTCACCAGCCCCTTGGCCGCCAGTTCGGCCCAGGTGCGGCCCAGGCCGGCGGCGCGTGCCACCCAGATGACGACCTGCAGGTCGCGCAGCCCACCCGGGCTTTCCTTGCAGTTGGGTTCCAGCGAATACGGCGTGCCCTCGTACTTCACGTGGCGCTGCTGCATCTCCAGCATCTTCGCGCGCAGGAAGGCCTTGCTGTCCATGGCCTTGGCGCTGGCGTCGCGGAAGCTGTTGAAGACCCGCCGTGTGCCGCAGACGAAGCGCGACTCCAGCAGCGCCGTCTGCACGGTGACGTCGCGTGCCGCTTCGTCCAGGCATTCGTCGATCGTGCGCACCGACGAGCCGATCTCCAGCCCGATGTCCCAGCAGGCGGTGATGAAACCTTCGATCGAGGCCTTCACCGCATCGGCCTCCTGGCCACGCGGCAGCAGCACCAGCACGTCGACGTCGCTGTGCGGGAACAGTTCACCGCGGCCATAGCCGCCGACGGCCACCAGGGCGGCGCCGGCTGGCATGCCGGCATGGTCCCAGAGGTCGGCCAGCGTGGCATCGACATGGCGCGCCAGCGTGCGCAGCAGCGTGTTGGCGGCCGTGGTCGTGGCG
>JBASTF010000474.1:0-1751 GCA_049274755.1 Rubrivivax sp.
CAGCAGGCCGCCGGCCAGGCGGCGCAGGTGCTCGCGCTGCAGGTTGCGGCGCAGGCTGTCGATCTCGCGCGTTTTGCCGCCCTTCAGCTCGGACCAGACGGCGCCGTTCAGCCTGGCCTGCACGTCGGCGTAGTTCAGCAGCGTCTTCGTGTCGGCGACCTTGGCCTCGGCATCGGCCAGGCGCGCCGCCAGCGCGTCGGACATCAGGCCGTCGAGCGCACCACGCTGGATGTTCAGCACCGCGTTCGGCAGGCTGAAATCGGTGTTGGCGACGAAGCGGTTGGGGCCGGTGCGGTCCATCTGGTCCACGGCCAGGCGGCTCATGAACTGCGGGTCGAAGCGGAACGAGCTGCTGGCGAACACCTCGGTCAGCAGCAGGTCCAGCGCCGCGCGCTGCTGCGCCGCCGGCACCGGCGTGAACACCGGGGTCTGGGCACCGGCCAGCGCCCGCGAGGTGTAGTTGCCACCCAGGTACTTGCCCAGCATCGGCAACGCGCCGGCCAGGCCGTTCAGGCCGCGCTGCAGGTTGCGGCGGTAGACCGTCATGTCGTCGGTGGCCGAGAGCTGGCGCGCCTGCGTGCGTGTCCACAGCTCGCGCGACAGCTTCACCTGGCGCTGCGCGAAGGCCAGCGGCTCGTCGCCCAGGTCGCGCTGGTTCACCAGCGGGTCGACGCCGCCGAAATTGTCTTCGTCGGTGGCGTAGGCCAGTGCCGGGTCGCGGTCGGACAGCGCCGCCAGCTTCGCCAGTTCGGCGGCCTCGGTCTCGGGCGGCAGCTCCTTGTAGCCGTATTCGATGGCCCAGTAGTCGTAGCTGCCCAGCGTGGTCATGTGGTAGTCGGCCACGGCCTCGCCTTCGAGCGGCATGTTCAGCGCGTTGTAGTCCATCACCGAGTTCGACACGCCCCGCTGCTTCGTGAACGCCGGGTCGCGCAGCTGGGCGCGTGTGATGCCGGTGGAGCCGCGGAAGTTGTGGCGCAGGCCCAGCGCGTGGCCCACCTCGTGCATCGTCACGTCGACGACGGCCTGCGCGATGTAGCGCTCGGCCTCCGGGCCTTCGGGCGCGAAGGCGCCGCGGGCGGTGAGCAGCTCGAAGCCGAACTGCGACTGCTCCAGTGCGTCCTGCGCGTAGTCGCACTGCATCCAGCGCTGCGCGAACTCACCGCTGGCGACCTGCGGCATCGCCGGCAGACGTGGCTCGGTGTCGCCGGACTGGGTTCGGAAGAAGCGCACCCAGTTTTCCGGGATGATGGCCGCGCCGCGCAGGATCTCGCCGCTGCGCGGGTCGCTCTGGCTGGGGCCGACGGCGGTGGCGCCCGGGCCTTCGATGGCGAACCAGCGCACCGCCAGCATGCGTGTGCCTTCCAGCGAGGTCCAGTCGGCGTCGGCCGGCTGCTGCTCGACGGCGACGGCGTCCTTGAAGCCGGCGCGTTCGAAGGCCAGGTTCCACTTCAGGATGCCTTCACGCACCGCTGGCCGCCACTTCTCGGGGATGTTGCGGTCCATCACGACGCGGATCGGCTCTTTCGGCGGCGACACGGCCGCCGCCGGGTCCTGCTTCTCCAGCCGCCAGCGGCTGATGATGTGTGTGCGCTTGGCATCGCCGCCACCGTCGTTGGCCAGGTCCATGTAGGCGTCGGTGAAAAAGCCCACACGCTGGTCGGCGCGGCGGGCCTTCATCGGCACTGCCGGCAGCGGCGCCAGCGTGTAGGTGTAGCCCAGGAACAGGCTGCGCGGGTCGGGCACCACGGTCG
>JBASTF010000475.1:0-3061 GCA_049274755.1 Rubrivivax sp.
CGTCGGCCCCGACGCCAAGGACAAGCGCCGCCACCAGCTGTCGCTGCGCGCCTCGGGCCTGGGCCTGCCCGACCGCAGCGACTACCTGAACACCGACACCCACACGCAGCGCCTGAACGCCGCCTACCGCGTCTACCTGAAGCTGCTGCTGTCGCAGCCGGGGGCGGCGGCCAGCGACGACACGGCCGAGGCCGTCGTCTTGTTCGAAAAGACGCTGGCCGAAGCGATGCAGCCGCGTGTGGCGCTGCGCGATCCCAACGCGATCTACAACCTGCACACGGCCGCGTCGCTGGCCGCGGCCGCGCCGGGCTTCGACTGGGCGGCCTTTGTCGCGGCCTACACCGGGCGCAGTGCCGAGGGGCTGCGCTTCGTCGTCAGCGAGCCGGGTTTCACGGTGGCGCTGGCCAGGCAGGCCACGGCGGCGCCGCTGGCCACCTGGCGCGCCTACCTGCGTGCGCGGCTGCTCGACGGCAGCGCGCCGCGGCTGCCGCGTGCGTATGCCGATGCCGCGTTTGCCTACCACGGCACGGCGGTGCGTGGCCTGCGCCAGCCGCCGCCGCGCGCCGAACAGGTGCTGCAGGACATCGGCGCCAGCGCCATCGCCGAAGGCCTGGGCGAGCTCTATGTCTCGCGCCACTTCTCGCCGCGTGCGCAGCAGCGGGCGCTGGCCATGGTGGCCGACGTGAAGGAAGCGATGCGCGCCCGCATCCAGGCCCTGGCCTGGATGGGGCCGGTGACCAAGCAGCGCGCCGTCGCCAAGCTCGACGCGCTGGCACCGAAGATCGGCGTGCCGGCGCAGTGGCGGCGCTACGAAGGCCTGGAACTGAAACGCGACGACTTCGCCGGCAACCGCTTGCGTGCGCTGGAATGGCAGACCACCGAACGCCTGGCCGAGCTGGAGCGCGCGGTGGACCGCGGCCGCTGGAACACCAGCCCGCACATCGTCAACGCCTTCGCCGGCGGGCTCAACGACATCATCTTCCCGGCCGGCATCCTGCAGCCGCCGTTTTTCGACGAAAACGCCGACGACGCGGTGAACTACGGCGGCATCGGCAGTGTCATCGGCCACGAGATCACCCACCACTTCGACGACCGCGGCCGCCAGTTCGACGCCGACGGCAACCTCACCGACTGGTGGGCGTCCGACGACGCCGCCGCCTACCGCGCACGTGCCGACCGTGTGGCCACGCTGTACAGCGGCTACGAGCCGACGCCGGGGCAGCGCATCGTCGGCCGCCAGACCCTGGGCGAAAACATCTCCGACTTCTCGGGTGTGCAGATCGGCTACGACGCACTGCAGATCGCGCTGAAACGCAGCGGCAGGGCCGACGAGAAGCTCGACGGCTTCACGCCGCAGCAGCGCTACTTCCTCAGCTACGCGACGATCTGGCGCAGCAAGCTGCGCACCGAGGCCCTGGTCAACCAGCTGCGCACCGGCACGCACTCGCCCGGGCCCTACCGCGTGCTGGGGCCGCTGTCGAACATGCCGGCCTTTGCCGCGGCCTTCCAGTGCAAAAGCGGCGCGCCGATGGCGGCCGGCGACCCGATCACGGTCTGGTGAGTCGGCGTCGGCGGCGCCCGCGCGGCGCTGACGCTGCCGCCGTCGCTGTGGGCCAAGGCGCAGGACGGGCTGCCTTCCTTCAGCACCGCGACGCAGGTGCCCTGGACCCGGGCTTCACGGGCAGGGGCGTTCCTGCACGTCGGGCCCGATGGCGCGGAAACCCAGCTTGGCCGCGGCTTCCACGCTGCCAGCGGCGATCTCGAACAGGCCGACACGGCCATCGGCTGCACCGCACATCGCCGGGCGCATGCGGCCGTCGCTGCCGCAGCGGGTGGCGGTCACGGAGATGACGGCGTCCGTCAGCTGCCTGGCCAGCGCCGCCGGCACCTGGCCACCGCCGTTGCACTGCGTGGAGCCCAGGCTGCGCATCACGACGACGCTGCCCGCCGGCGCCGCCGCACAGGCCGAGGCGGCCAGCACCAGCGGCAGGAGAGACAGGAACGACAGGTGTTTCATCCGGGCCATGCTAGGCCATGCAGCAAGGTCTGTCTTGCGATGCCGATATCCTCTGCACGGGAATTCGACATCACATGCAAAACGACTTGAAGCTGCTTGAACAGCGTTGGGGCCTGGCGCTGCAAAGCGCCGCGTTCGGCGTCTGGGACCTGGACCCGCGCGCGCAGCTGGTGCACTACTCGCCGCAGTGGAAGGCGATGCTGGGCTATGGCGACAGCGACGAAGCCGACAGCACCGGCACCTGGCGCGACCGCGTGCATCCGGACGACCTGCGCGGCATGCTGCAGGCGCTGCTGGGCCATCTGGACGGCCGCAGCGAGGTCTACGAACACGAGTTCCGGCTGCGTGCCGCCGACGGCCGCTGGCACTGGGTGCTGTCGCGCGGCCGTGTCGTGGCACGTGACGCCCGGGGCCAGGCCTTGCGCATGGTGGGCACGCTGACCGACCTGAGCGACCGCCGCGAAGCCGAGGCGCTGCGCCTGGAGCGCGACCGCCACGAAGCCGCGCACCGCGTGCAGACGGCCTTTCTCTCGCGCATGAGCCACGAGCTGCGCACGCCGCTGAACGCGGTGCTGGGTTTTGCCCAGCTGCTGAAGGGCCGCATCGGCGAGGCCGATGTCGACACGCAGCGCCACCAGGTGGCGCAGATCGAGCAGGCGGGCTGGCAGCTGCTGGCGATGATCGAGCAGATGCTGGTGCGCGTGGAGGCGGCGTCTGCGGCTACAGCCAGCGTGCCAGCGCACTTGCCAGCATCGCCAGACCCGACAGCGTCAGCAGGCTGAGCACGATGTTGCGGAAGGTCGCCGGGCTGATGCCGATGTAGACCTTCATGCCCAGCAGCGCCGGCAGCAGCAGCGAAGGCAGCACCACGGCCATCAACGGCAGCATCGCGTGCGTGACGATGCCGGTGGCCAGGTAGGTCGCCATCGTTGCCGCCAGCAGCGCGAGGTTGAAGTTCTGGATCACCGCACGCTGCGTGTCGCGTTCGTAGCCGCGCAGCGTGCACCACAGCGTGGGGATGGCGCCGGTGAAGCCGCCCAGCGG
>JBASTF010000476.1:0-18094 GCA_049274755.1 Rubrivivax sp.
CGCCAGCGCTGGCCGCACGTGGTCGTCACCTCGCCGCTGCGGCGCTGCGCCGATGTGGGCCGGTGGTTGGCGCGATGGGGCTGGATGCACCGCGTCGACAGCGACCTGCGGGAAGTGGATTTCGGCGACTGGGATGGCCGGCTCTGGTCCGAGATCGGAGCCGCGCCCGTCGACGCATGGTGCGCCGATTTTCTACATCACGCGCCGGGTGGCGGCGAAAGCCTGGCGGACTTTGGCGAGCGGGTGGCGGCGTGGTCGCCGCAGGCAGGCGAATGGGCCGTGGTGGGCCATGCCGGTTGGCTGGGCGTGCGCGGACTGCAGGCCCGCGGTGCCTGGCCGGTGCGGCACGCCGAGCAATGGCCGCGACCGATATCCTATGGGACCGCGTCATGGCGAGGAGGCCGGCCTCCTACACGAAGCCAGCTCGGTGGTCCAGCCGGATGGGAATAGTGCACCCAGGCATGTGCGCACTGTCGCGAGCGCGCCGCGGACGCCTCATGCGGATATGCCCGCAACATCAACTGCCGCCCACCTAGCAGCATACTTGATGAGAAAGGGGCCCCGCATCTTGCCGAGGGCCTCGTGAAGGGGGGGCTATGGGTCAGGTGAACGAGCACTATCTCGATCGGGTGGTTGCTGTCGCAGAAACCGCCGCCGTCGAGGCGGTCGAGGACATCCTGAGCGGCACCGGCATCAAACTGGTCGCCAAGGGTGGGCGGATCGATGCGCGGGTTCGAGACCGGCTGCTCGAACACAAGCTGCGCAAGCCTCTGGAAATGTCGGTGCGCGTCGTTGACGGGGTGGCCACGCGGCCGATCGATCGGGTTGCCGACGCGCTTCTCGGGCGCCATGCCTTGCTCTCCGGCATGTGCGGCAGCCGCACCGCCAAGGTGGTGGCCAGGGCGCTGCATGACTTGCGGCTGACGCAGCCGCTCGAGTCCATGCTCAGCCTGTACGCGGCGCAGGGGAACGACAAACTCGAGCACGCGGTCGGCGTGGCGCTCCTCGCTGCCGCGATGACCGAGCAACTGCCGGAAACCGGTGCCAACGCCATGCAGACGCTGTTGCTGGCCGGGCTGCTGCACGATGTCGGCGAGCTGTACATCGACCCGAAGATCCTGAGCGCTGGCCAGGCAGTCACCGCTGCTCAGTGGCGCCACATCGCCACGCATCCGGTTGTCGCCTCCCGTGTTCTGCGTGAACTGCCGGGCTGCGGGACGAAGGTGGCGGACGCCATCCTTCACCATCACGAGCGGCTCGATGGGTTTGGCTATCCCCAGGGCCTGGCCGGACCGGCGCTTCCGTTGGCGGGGCAGGCGCTCGGCTTGGCGGAGGTGTTGATGGGCATCGCCGAGTCCGGACGCAGCCCGGGTGAGCGGGCCGCAGTGGCCGCGAGACTGGTGCCGGGCGAATTCGATCCCCGGCTTCGGGACAAGGTGATCGCGGCGGCCGTGGCGGCCCGGGCGTCGGATGCTGCCGAAGGGAGCCTGACGCCCGTGGATACCCGAGACCTGGCACACCGGGCTTCAGGTGTTGCGAAGGCGCTGCGCGGGTTCGGGATGGTGCGGATCCGGTGGCAGCAGAGCTTTGCTGGTACCGGTGCGGCACTGCGGGCATTGGCCGACCATGTCTTCGGACGTGCGCAGCGCCTGCAGATCGCCTACTCCAGCACCGGGCTGGACGCCGTCGGAGATGCCTCGCTCGAGGTTGAACTAGGCCAGATGCACCCCTCCGAGCATCACGAGATCGCCATCGTGCTGCGCGAGGTCGAGTGGAGGCTGCGCGAGATCAGGCGCGAGTTCGAGGCGCGCAGCGCTGTCCTGCCGGCGGCCGAGCAGGCCCTTGCACGCCAGCTTGCCGAGGTGTTCGATGAGTCGGCGGGCCAACCCGGCGAGCCGTCGCCGGAGACCTGAACGTCTCGACCGCTTGCACCGCCCGTGCATCACCCGTCCAGTGGCGGCATAAGCACGCTGCCGTCCGCCGCCCATTCCACATGGGTGGTCCCCGGTTCCAGCGCTTCGAGCCGCAGCCGCTCCAGCGCCTCGGGGCTGGTCTGTCCTTGTGCCACGGTCCAGGCGGTGGCTTGCGCCTGCTGCTGGCGCAGCGCGCGACCGTGTTCGATCGCATCGCGGACGTCGGCTGCGAGGGCAGCAGGGTCCCATGGCTTGGTGAGATAGCGGTAGATTCCGAACGAGTTCACCGCACGCTGCGCAGAGGCGAAGTCGGCCGTGGCGGTGAGAATCAATCGGGTACACAGGGGTTGAATTCCCCGCGCGTGCTGCAACAACTGCAGGCCATCCATGCCGGGCATGCGCAGATCGCTGACGATCGCATCGAACGCTTGTGCATGCAGCCGTTCCAGCGCTGCGGCGCCGGAGTGGCAGATCTCGATCGCCGTGTGGTGATCCAGCGCCTGGCGCAGGCACCGACGCAACGCTTGCGCCACGGCGGGTTCGTCGTCGACGAGCAGGACGCGGGGGTCGGTCTGCACATGCACGTCCATGTTCAGGTTCTTCCTGTTTCAATGATTCGGCGCCAGAAGCGCAACCCCGGCCTCGACGCGTTCAAAGACTGCCTGCATCCTGTCGGTCGAAGGACAGACCGAGTGCCAGGCGTCGTTGTCGACCGGAGGTACCGCTTCGGCGGGGTCTCCCGTCAGGTCCAGCGCATGGGCGATCGCATCGGCGACGTGGACGATGGTCTCCAGCCGGACGGATCCTGGCTCGACCGAGGGGCTTGGTGCATGGTGCAGGGCGATGGCCGACACGATGCTGTCGGGCAGCTGCCAGTGCCGGGCCACGGCCGCTCCGATGTCGTCGTGCCGGCATCCGAGAATCCGAGCTTCGGCTTCCCCGACGTCGATGTCGTCGGCGCGCGCTTTCCTTTGTGCCAGCCCGGCACTGCCGGGCGAGAAGACCGCCATGGCCAGACGCCCCAGGTCGTGCAGCAGCCCGGCGAGGAAGGCCTCGTCGGGGTCGGCGCACGCGGTCGGCGCGAGTTCACGAGCAGCCGTGGCCGTGGCAACGGCATGCGCCCAGTGGACTTGGAACTGGCCTTCGCGGCCACGCCACTGCGCAAGCATCTGGCGCATCGAGACCGCAACCACCACACCGGCGACTGTGCGCAGACCCAGCAGCCGCACGGCGTCGCCGACGGTCGAGACCCTGCCGCAGGCGCCATAGAAGGGCGAATTGGCCAGGCGCAGCACGCCCGCGGCCAGAACGGCATCGTGCTCGATGGCTTGAATGCACGACGCCATGCGCAGGTCGTCCCGGCGGACGACGCGCAAGGCCTCCGTCAGGGCCTGCGGTAGGGGCGGCAGATCGCGAATGCGACGGACCATCTCCGCTTCGTCCAGTTTCTCGGCCGAAGGGGGCCCCAGGGAAGCCGCGCCCTGCGCAGTTGGCTGCGGGGTGTGGATGCGGGGGCGATTCCCGGCCTTCAGAATCAGCTCGCGCAGCGGATGCTGGCCGGGTGGAAAGCGTCTGAACAGCCACGTGACACGGTCGGGCGCGACCGGCTCTTTGCATCGCGCGTCCAGCAGGTCTGGAGATGAGGGGGTCATGCGGCGTCCCTCCGATTGCAGTCGTCGGCCGAACCGCGACCGACGAGCATCAGCACCGTTCCCAGCGGGCTGTGCTCGTCCCTCAACGTCTTGACGGTCGCGGCGAAGGCAATGCCGGCGATGTCGACGGGAACGGCGGTGTGTGCTGAATTCCGTGCCTGCTCCAGTACCTCAAGCAGGTCCGGACCGGGTTCGGCACCGAGCGCGGCCGCCCAGGCCGGCATCTTGTCGTGTGCTGCGCGGTTCACGTACACCAGCAGCCCTTCCGGGTCGAAGCCGAACACCGCCACGGGCATCAGGTCGACCAGCCCGCGTGCGGCATCGGCCGCGCCAGTCATGGCGTTGACCCGCTCATGCTCCCGCTGTGCCAGGCCCTTCAGACGGCGATTGGCTTCCGCCAGCTCCGTGTTGGCCGAGGTGACTTCGCGCGTCAGGCGGCGGTTCTCCTCTGCCAGCTCCCGGGCACGGAATGCCTGCGCGACGTGCTCGCGCAGCCGGGCGTCGTCCCATGGCTTGGTCAGAAACTTGTAGACGGCGCCTTCGTTGACCGCATCGATGATCGACTGAAGGTCGGTATACCCGGACAGCGTCATCCGCACGGTGTCGGCGCGCATTTCCTTGGCGCGCCGCAGAAACTCGACGCCGGTCATGCCAGGCATGCGCTGGTCCGAGACGATCACATCCACCGCGTTGGCAGTGAGCACCTCCAGTCCCTGGGCACCTGAAGTGGCCGCGAGAACTCGGTAGCCGTCACGGCGGAACAGGCGCTTCAACGCCGACAGGATGTGTTCCTCGTCGTCGACCAAAAGCAGCGTGCGCTGGTGCTCGCGGCGGTGCGTCAGAGCCTGCGGCAGGCAGCGGCCCTCGGCAAGCAGTCGGCCAAAGGCCTCTGCGTCCACGGCCTTGCCGAACACCCAACCCTGGATTCGGTCGCAGCCGTGCTCCAGCAGTGCCCGCAACTGGTCCTCGGTCTCGACACCCTCGGCGAGCACCCGCAGGTGCATGCCGTGGGCCAGGTGGATGACCGAGCGCGTGATCGAGGCATGGGATGCGGCGGCGGCTACGTCGTGCACATAGGAGCGGTCGATCTTCACCAAGTCGATTGGCAGGTCGCGCAACCGCGACAGGCTCGAGTAGCCGGTGCCGAAGTCGTCCAGTGCGATCTCCACGCCATCGGCCTGCAAGGGCCGCAGCGCCGCGGCCACGGCGTCGGCGTCGTGCAGCAAGGCGCTTTCCGTGATCTCGAGACCCAGGGCATCTGCGGGCAGTCCCGATTCTGCGAGCGACTGTCGGACCATCGACGTGACGTCGTCGCCCAGGAACTGGGATGGCGTCACGTTCACGCCCATGCGCACCGGAGGCAGGCCGGCGCGGCGCCAGATGGCAGCCTGGTGGCAAGCCCGTGCCATCACCCAGCGGCCGAGCGCGATGATCTGGCCCGCCGCTTCGGCGGCGGCGATGAAGCGGTCCGGGCGCACGCTGCCGAGCACCGGCGACTCCCAGCGCAGCAAGGCCTCCGCGCCGACGACGCGCCCGCTCGTCAGGCATATCTGGGGCTGGTAGGCAATGCTCAGTTCGCCCGCAGCCATCGCGGCGGGCAGTGCCTCGGCAACCGGATCTTGTGCAGCTGCGCCGTGCGGGTGTTCGTCGCGCTTCATGGCATGGCCTCCCCCGCCCAGGATGGCGGCGAGGCGCTCGGCGCCAGCGACTGCGGCCCACCCACCGGCACCCACACGCGGAATGACGAGCCGGCACCCGGGGTCGAATGCACCGCGATGGCGCCGCCGTGCTTCTGCACAATCGAAAAGGACAGCGACAGCCCGAGGCCCGTGCCCTTGCCGACATCCTTGGTCGTGAAGAAGGGCTCGAAGATCCGCCGGCGCACCTCCTCGGGCATGCCACAGCCCGTATCGTCCACCTGGACCCAGGCCCAGGCGTCCTGCACCCCTGATGACAGCGTGATCGTGCCGCGCTCGACGATGGCGTGGGTCGCATTGACGATCAGGTTCATGAACACCTGGTTCAGTTGCGCGGCCAAGCACAAAACCGGCGGCAGCTGTCCCAGGTGTTTGACGACCTCGGCCTTGTACTTGACCTCGTGGCGGACGACGTTCAATGTGGATTCCAGCCCGGCATTGAGGTCGGCCTCTTGCCACTCGGCTTGGTCCACCCGCGAGAAGTCCTTGAGGTCTTGCACGATCTTCTTGACCCGCCCCAGGCCATCGGCGCATTCGTCCAGCAGTTGCGGAAGATCCTCGCGCAGGTAGTCGAGTTCGACCTCCTCACGCAACTTATCCAGTTCGGCTCGTGCGGCGACGTCCGTGGGCGTGCGGAGCACCGCCTCATAGGCCTGCGGCAGTGACAGGAGCCCTTCGACGTACTGGCGAAGCGAATTGAGATTGGAACCGACGAAGCCGACCGGATTGTTGATCTCGTGGGCGACGCCGGCGGCGAGTTGCCCGATCGAGGCCATCTTGTCCTGCTGCAACAACTGGTTCTGCGCTTCCTCCAGCTTGCTGTTCGTGAGTTGCAGTTCCTCGAAGCGAGCCTGCAATTGCTGCTGGGCGGCGCGAATCTCGGTTCTGTCCTGCATCATCCACCAGATGCCGCGCTGGATGTCGTTGCCGTCGGCGGTGTGGGCGTCGATCTGAACCCAGATGGGCTGGCCGTCGGCTCTTCGCATCCACATCTCGTGGTGCAACGGTTCGCCCTTGCCCAGCACATCGATGACGAGCTGCTTCAGTTCCCGGAACGCTTCCTTCGAGACATGAAAGTCCTTTACTGATGAGCCGCAGATCGTCTCTTCCGAGCAACCGAACATTTCGGCGTGGGCGCGATTGACCTTGCGAACGACGCCGGCGGATGAGTAGGACACCCCGATGGGGGCGTTCGTGACGAACAACTCGAGTTCCCTTGCCGCTGCCGTGAGCTCGGCGGTGCGCTGCTGAACCTGCTGCTCGAGATCGTTGCGGTGCTGAAGCAGTTCTTCCTGTGCGCGGCGCCGCTCTGTCACGTCCTGCAGGGTCTCGATCGCGCCGATTACCCGGCCTGCGGCATCGCGCAGCGGCGCCGCGGTAAAGTACAGCCAGGCGCCCCCCGAGCCGAAGCGCGGAAAGAAGGCTTCGGCTTCGATGCCGCCTGGCACGGATGCCGATGCCTTGGCCACGCCCTGGTACACGGCTTCGAGCTGAGCGGAATCGAATCCGTCGACGATCAGGTCGGCAAGCAAAGGGCGGCTGTGGTCGTAGAAGGCGCGCCAGTGCTCATTGGTGCCTATCACTTCCAGTCGTTGAACGCCCGTCAGGCGTTCGCATGCCAGATTCCAGTGAGTGACGCGATGGTTGCTGTCGATGACCAGCGAGGCGATCGGTGCACCGTCGACGATCTGACGCAGCATTTCGCTCAGCGCCATCATGCTGCTTTGCACGTGCAGGATGTCGGTCTGGTCGATGCAGGTCATCACCACCGCGCGGCCGTTGCCATAGGCCGTGGGGCGCAGGTGCAACTCCACCTGCCGTTCGCCACCATCGGGCGTCCGCAGCCGTACATTCAATGCCGAGGGGGTGCTGCCATCGGCAAGGCAATGCTGGCTGGCGTCCGCCACCATCTGGCGGTTGTCTTCGACCAGCAGCGACAGATGCGGCAGTTGCTGCAGGTCGGCGAGCGCTCGGCCTGTCAGGCGGCACATGGCGTCGTTGGCAGCGACGACGGCCTGTCCCAGATGCAGGGCCGCAGGAACGGCAATCGACGTCAGCATCTCCTGTGCTTGAGCGGCTGCCGGACCGGGCCAGGACAAGTCGGTCATTGAATGCTCTCCCGGGTGGGCGCGGGTTGGTCAGCATCGCGGCGCACGTGCAGTGTCAGCCTGGCACCCTCGCGGCCCGGGAAGTCGCATACTTGGCGGATGATGCGTTCGTCGAACACGTAGCCGGCGGCAAGCAGGATGGCGCCACGTGGGGAGGTGAGGTCACGGGCCAGCACCATGCCGGGCCGAAGGTCGCGCGCATCGATCAGTCGGTCGGATTTGGTGCGGGCCTCCGCTTCCGAGATGACGACCAGCAGCGCCTCGACGACTCTGCCGTCGTAGTGGGTGCCGACGCCGCCCAGCAGGAGCTGCCGCGCGCGCTCGGGTGTATGGCGGGTCTGGGCTGCCATCCCCCCGACCAGGTCGTCGTAGTCGCTTGCGGCGCCGATGATGCGCGCACCCAGGGTGATCTGCTCGCCAGCCAGGCCATCCGGGAAGCCATTGCCGTCGAAGCGCTCGTGATGCTGCCGCACGATGCGGGCCGCGCCGCGCAACTGGCTGAGCGGCATCAGCGCGGTTTCGCCGTCGATGGGGTGGCGGCGGTAGCGCGCGACCTCGTCGCCGGAGTAGGTGGACACCGGGCGCCCCAGCATCCGGTCTGGGAACCCGATCTTGCCGACGTCGTGCAGCAATGCACCCAGGCGAACATCGCGCACTTCGCGCTCGGGTAGGCCCAGGCGTTGAGCCGCCTTACCGGCCAGGTCGGCCACTCGTCGCGAATGACCGGCGATGCCCTCACGCATCTCCAGCAGCCCGGAGAACACATTGACCGCGAGCGTGAAGGTCTGTTCCAGGTCGCCGTAGGAGGCCTCGAGCATGTCGTTGACCTGTTGCAGTTCGGCGGTGCGCGCGGCCACGCGCGCCTCGAGCGTGCGATTGGACTCTGCCAGCTGGGCGTTCTGCAGGCGGGTGAGTTCGAGTAGCTCGGCGTTCTGGCGCTCCAGCGACCGTCGCTGCAGCGCATCGCGCACGATCAGCAGCAGGTCCTGGTCGTCCCACGGCTTGGCAATGTAGCGATGGACCTCGCCGCGGTTGATGGCGGCGATGGTCGAACTGATGTCAGCGTAGCCGGTCAGCAGGATGCGGGCGGTGTCAGGCCAGCTGTTGCGCACGTGTTCGAGGAAGCGCGCTCCGTCCATTTCGGGCATGCGCATGTCCGAGATCACGAGGTCGGCCGGTTGCTCTTGCAACAAAGTCAACCCTTCAGCACCGCTGGCGGCCTGCCGCACCTGGTAGCCCTGCGTCCGGAACAGCCGGCGCAGGGCGCTCAGTACCGACGGTTCATCATCGACGAGCAGCAGCGTCGCGCTGGACCGGGGCAATGCGCCTGTCGGGGCTATGGGTACGGCGGTGGCTGAGGCGGTGTTCATGGCGAAGCCCGGGCAAGAGGCGACAGACCCTGCATTGACGTTGCTATCGGCATGCTGTCGATGCACTTCAGGGTGCTGCCTCAGCGCCTCAGCCAGCGACGCTCTCTGCCGTCGGCGTCGGGTGTTCCTGTCGCCATGCTTTTGTCCCGCTGCCGCGAAGGAGCGGTCGGGCCGAATGCGAAGAAGTTCACGGCCGGACCGTCCGAACGCGAGTGGATCGTCCTCGAAGCCCTACAGCACGTGCCCAATCCGCCGAAACACGAGCAGCGGGGCTGCCGGATGCCTCTGGATCACCGGCGATGTCCAAGTCGGTGGTCAGCATCCCGCGCGGAGCGTCATACACCGGGTGTCCGAGCGGACGCGCGGGCGCTCCTCCCCGCGCCACTCATCGCGCCTGATCGACGAGAGGCGTCTCCAATGTGAATTCGAACGTGGCGCCTTGCCCGGGCTCGGACCTGGCCCAGACTCGCCCGCCGTGCCGCTGCACGATGCGCTGCACGATGGTCAGGCCGACACCGCTGCCTTCGAAATCTCCGGGTCTGTGCAGGCGATGGAATGGCATGAACAGCTTGTCGGCGCGCGCAGGGTCGAATCCGGCCCCGTTGTCGCGCACGCTGTAGATCTGCTGGCCATCCTGGAGTCGGGCGCCGATCTCGACCGTCGGCTGCGGGCTCCCGCGCGTGAACTTGAAGGCGTTGGACAGCAGGTTGACGAACACCTGGCGCACCAGTCCGGCATCGGCCCAGGCGTCCGGCAGGCTGCCGATCAGGACCTGCACCTGGCGTTCAGGTTCTCGGCGGCGCAGTTCCTCGACGACGCCATCGACGATCTCCCGGACGTTGACCCGGGTGGGCTCGACCGCCTGCCGGCCGAGCCGCGACAGACGCAGCAGATCGTCGGTCAGCTGCATCATGCGGCGCGTCTCGGCTTCGATCTGAGCCAGCCATTGGGCGAGCTGGGGCGGCAACTCGCCGGCAAATTGCGACAACGCCAGCGCGACCAGGCCCTGCACGCCCGCCAGGGGCGAGCGCAGGTCATGCGAGGCCGAGCGCGTGAAGGCGTCCAATTCCTGGTTCGTAGCTTCGAGTTCCGCGGCGCGTTCCCGCAAGTCGCGCTCCAGGCGATCGTTGTCCTCGCGCAAGCGCCGCACGGCAGTGCCCCGCTGCAGGACCGGCAGGATGGCGCCGATCCGGAACGGCTTGAGGATGTAGTCGTAGGCGCCGGAACGCATGGCTTCGACCGCCGTCGTGATCGTTCCTTCGCCGGTCATGATGATGCCCACGAGATGGGGATCGATCTGCCGCGCCTCGCGCAGCAGCGCGATGCCGTCCATGCCCGGCAGCGCCAGATCCGCCAGCAGCAAGTCGAATCGCGAGCCACTCAGCATGTCCAACGCGGCCTCGGCGCTGCTGAGACCGGTGGTCGCGTAGCCCTTGTCCTGCAAGGTCTCGCACAGGGCTTGCAACTGCGCCGGTTCGTCGTCGACGATCAGCAGCCGGGCCTGCGGCGGCGACAGCATCATGACGAAGTCCTTGCCGTGGTGCCTGGCTGCGCGCCCAGGGAGGACAGTTGCACCAATGCGGCCCGCAGCGCCTGCAGTCCCGCCGGTTTGGCGAGCATGAGGTCCACGTGCTCCGGTATGTCGCCGTCGTCGGCGAGGCGGCGCCCCCAGCCTGTCAGCATCAGAACCGGCGTGGAGGCATCGATCAGCTTCACAGCTGCGGCGACTCTGCGTCCGTCGACGTAGGGCATGCCCAGGTCGGTGATCACCAGATCGAAGGGGGTGCCGGCTTGTCGTGCAGCGTGCAGTGCAGCGATCCCTGGTTGTCCGCCCGACGTGGCCGTGACCGCATGCCCGTCCTGCTCCAGCATGTCGCTGAGCGACTTGAGAACGACGGGGTCGTCGTCGACCAGCAGGATATGGAGGTGAGGTACGGGCAAGGCGGCGCGCGCCGGTGACGCGTCATGGTCATCGAGGCCGGCCCACATGGGGAACGAGATTCGCACGGTGGTGCCTTGGGCGAGCTGGCTTTGAATGTCGATGGTCGCCCCATGACGCTGCAGCACGCCGTAGACCATCGCCAGGCCCAGGCCCGTGCCGCGTTCACCCTTGGTCGTGAAGAACGGCTCCAGGCACCGGCCGCGGGTGTCCTCGTCCATGCCGACCCCGGTGTCGACGACCTCGACCTGCACCGGAAGCGCCAGCTCCGTGTGCAGGCGCGTGCGCAAGGTCAACGAGCCCCCATCGGGCATGGCATCGACGGCGTTGAAGATCAGGTTCGTCAGTGCTTCCCGGAGTTCGGACTCCGTGCCAGGGACTGCGGGCAGGTCGTCGGCGGTGTCGACTGCGGCATGAATCACCACGCCGCGCTGTTGCGGCATGTCTTGCCAGCGAACGCGGGTCAGCTCGAGCACCTCATGCAGGAGATCATTCACGCGCACCGGATGCAGCGGTGCGTCAGCGTCATTGCGGCGGTAGAACTCACGCATGCGCGCCACGGTGGCGGCCACATCGTCGACCGCGCGTGCGATCGTCTGCAATTGGCTGCGACCGCGTTCGGTGAGGCCACCCTCGCGTTCCAGCAAGCTCTCGGTGTACAGCACCACCGGCGAGATAGCGTTGTTGATGTCGTGGGCGATGCCGCTGGCCAGTTGCCCCAGCGCGCGCAGCCGCTCCTGTTGCAGCAGGCTTTGCTGCGTGAGCCGCAGGTCATCGTAGGCGCGCTGCAGCGCGCGGTACAGCTCGGCCTGGCGGGCAGCCAGCGCGACGTGGGCGCTGAGCTGGCCCAAGAACTCGCAGTCGCTGCTGCTGAAGGCGTCGACCGGGAGGCGTGCCGCGACCAGGACGCCGAACACGCGGCTCTCCGAGCGCAGTGGTGCCACCACGAGCGAGCCAAGCTGCCCTTGGGACAAGCGCTGCGGAAAGGCAAACGGCAGCGATCGGATGTCGGGCTCGTAGACCAACTCGCCGCGCACGCAGCGCGACAGGCCATTGCGGTCGATCGGGATCGTGGCGTTCTCGTCCAGCGACAGCGACAGGGCAAGCGCCTCGCTCTTGGCGCCGACGCGGATCACCTGAAGGGCATCGTCGACGGCGTCGTAGCGACAGATGCAGCAGAAGTCCAGCGGGAGGCGATCCTCCAGGCTGCGGATCGCGACCTGGTAGACGCTTTGGAGATCCTGGTGCTCGCCGATCGATCGCGTGATCTGGTCCAGCAGACGAAGTCGTTCCAGTTGCGCTTCGAGGCGCAGTTGCGCTCGGCGGCGGTCGGTGATGTCGGTGGAGACGCCGATCACACCAATGACGCGATCCTCGGTGTCATGCAAAGGGCATTTGACCGACAGGTAGGTGTGAGGGCCATCGTCGAGCGGCGCCGTCTCTTCTTCGACCAAGGCATGCCCGGCCACGAGCGCGCGCCGGTCCATGGCCTGGAAGGCCTGAGCTGCCGCGACGTCGAACAGATCCCGGTCGGTCTTGCCGATCACATCTTCGGGCCGCAGATGAAAGAGCTCGGTGTAGAGGCGGTTGACCAGCAGGTAGCGTCCGTCGACGTCCTTGGCGTAGATGACGGCACCGGAGTTGTCGATCACGGTCTGCAACATTCGCTGACCAGCGAGCGCCTGCGCCACGGCCTGCCTGCGGGCTGCGTCCGCCAGATCGATGCGCCTTGCGCCCAACCAGGCGAGCGTGGCGAAGATGAGCGTGTTCACCAATGCGAACAGGGCCAGGCCCGATCCCGTGTCTACCCAACCGGCATGTTGCGCCTGGAGCCGCAGCCAGCCCACCACGAGCGGCACCACGAACGCGGCAGGAATCAGCCCGCGCGCCATGGCTGCGCCGGGCGTGTCCGCCTGCAGAGGGCCGATCACGCCGCCTTCGGGGCGCGCGCAAAGCACCCCTACACAGAGGATCAGAAGGGAGAGCGCCGTCACCGGAGACATCGCTGCGAACGAAGGCAACTGTCGGCCGCCGAGGACGTGAAGACAGATTCCCAGCCAGGCGATCACCAAGCCGGCCAGACCCGGCCATTGCCGGCGCACCCCCGAAGACGACCGATCTGCCAGCAGCAAAGCGATGCCCAGCAGAGTCATCGCCAAAGCCGTGGCAGGCGACATGACGGCCGGGCTGCCGCTCGCGAGCAGCGGGAGCCTGACGTTGTCCAGGCCTAGATTGAATCCCGACACATGGCCGACAAGTCGAGCGGCAGAGAGCAATGTGCCGATCAACGCCATGGCGTCCCGGAGAAGTGCGACGGTACTTCTATCTTGCGGTGTTGTCGAACGGTGAGGAGCGCCTGGAAAGGTGAGCAGCGCCAGCGATGCTCCGAACAACACGAGGCACAGGGCCGTCAGTGCCGACATCGTGGACCAGCCCGGTGGGCGAGATTGTGCGAACTGCACCGATAGCCCGATCAGCCCAGCGGCAGCACCCAAGGCGGCTGAACTCCGCGCCACCACGCGCGGACGACCGGTCTCGGGATCTCGCGGCATCGCCAGAGACCCTCAGCCGGGAGCCAACGCTGATGGGAGGCGCGCGCTGGCGCCTGCGCAGGCGCACAGACCCGAAGGCAACGTTTCGTGGCGGACGAATCGCTGGAAGCTTGCCATGACCTGATTCGCAACGATGCTAAGCCTGCCGAATGAGACGCTCGGGGGAGGGCGCGCTGCGGCAGACGTCCACGACGAGGCGCACGACCAAGTCGGCCAGATCGAAGCGGCGGTTGAAGCGGTAGGCGAACGCACCGAGGTAGCGGCCGGCGTACTTGCCGTAGCCGAAGGCCTTGTAGGAGCCGGAGATCATCGTTTTGAGGTTTCCCAGGACGGGTTGACCCACTTGAACTGCGGCAGGTCCCGCGGCTTGCGTTGCCCCACGACTTCGACGGTGTGAGTACACCCGGCATCGATCACCGCTGCGAAGCAGCCCAGACCATCGCTGAGGACGCTCGTGCCAGTGGCCAAGTTCGAGCGTGCCCAGGTGGCGATGGCTTCACTGGTAAATCCTGGCACCAACGAGAGCTTGACGTAGCGCGGGTTGCCAGCGTCGTTGAGCGAGACGGCTGCGACAAAGGGGACCTTGTTCTCGGAGCCGCGGCCTGGTGTGCAGCCGGAACGCTCGCCACCGAGGTAGGCGTCATCGACCAGCACCTGGCCCGACAAGCGGTGCTGGGAATCACGTGCCGCCATGGCCGTCATGATCTTGTGGTGCATCCGCCATGCGGTCGGGTAGCTCACGCCGATCTGGCGCTTGAGCTGAAGGGCCGACAGCCCAGTCTTGGCCTGGCTGATGAGGTAGATCGCCAGGAACCACTTGGTCAGCGGCAGCTTGGTACCGCCGAACAGCGTGCCCGCGGTCAGCGAAGTCTGGCGATGGCAGCCATGGCACTGAAACAGGGGTCTACCGAGGCTGAACAGAACGCAGTGAGCGCTGCCGCCACAGCGGGGACAGGCGAATCCGTCAGGCCAGCGCGCGCGCAGTACGGCCTCGCAACAGGCGGACTCGGTGCCGAAGGACTGGAGGAACTCGGGCAAGGACATGCCCTGCTGGAACTGGATCCGGTTGTAGGCCACGGTGGTATCTCCTGGATGGGACGCCACAAGCCTATCCAGCCGGTGGCTCACCGAGTAAGCCTGGCTTAGCATCGTTGCGAATCAGGTGCCATGATGCCCCCCTGTGAGCAGTCTCGAAGCCTGATTCGGCGTCTCGGTGCAGCCGCCGCGTGCTGCGCGGGCTCGATTTCAGGCGAGCAAGCCGCCAGAATATCCGTTTCACTGCATCGTGCAAGGTCGAATGCGGTGCAATTCGGGCCGTTGGACCAAACGCCGAGCACCTGCTGCCGCTCCACATGCGGCCCGCCTTGGTCTTCGGAAATGCGATCACGTTCCATGTTGCACAAGCACCCAAAATGAACAAATCCGAATTGATCGATTTTCTGGCGTCGAAGTGTTCCTTGTCCAAGGCCCAAGCGGGCCGCGTCGTGGATGCGCTCCTGGAAGCCATCATCGTGACGGTCAAGAAGGGTGGCTCCGTCGTGATTCCCGACTTCGGTTCGTTCAAGCTGCACACGCGAGCGGCGCGCGACGGCGTGAATCCGAGAACCGGTGAAAAGATCAAGATCGCCGCTGCACAGCTGCCCAAGTTCACCGCGAGCAAGGGATTCAAGGCGGCCGTGAATCCACGTGCGGTGCCGCGCAAGACAGCCGGGACATCGAAGTCGCCATGATCGGCCCTTGACTCAGGAGGGGATTTGCTCAGGCTACGGCGCATCCGCGGGTGCGCGCGAGAGTGCGGCGAACGATTGCGTTGCGTGTGTCGGCGGGACTACGATGGCTGCCTGCAGCCCGCCGGTGAGCCGGGTTCGGGCGGATGGCAGGCGCCGGACGTGTCATGCGCGGCGCGGAGGGATCGAACCCGGCCTTCCTGCGGAGGTGCGGTATGTTCAAGCACATCCTGTTGCCCACCGATGGTTCCAAGCTCTCCGAGCAGGCCGTCTTCTACGGTGTGGAGTTGGCGCGGCTGTACGGAGCTCGGGTGACCGGCATCCACGCGATGCCGGTGTTTCATGTCCTCACCTATCGCGCGTCTGCCCTGGAGGAGTCGCGTGACCAGTTTGGGCAGGACACCCGGCAGCATGCCGAACGCTGCCTGGACTTCGTGCGGCGTACTGCGAACGAGGCCAAGGTGGCCTGCGAGACCCTGGCCGGGCAGAGCGATCATCCCCACGACGTGATTTGCAAGGCCGCTCGGCGTTTGCAGTTCAACCTGGTGGTCATGGCATCGCATGGGAAGCGCGGGTTCGTCGGCTTGTTGCTGGGCAGCGAGACACAACGTGTGCTGGCGCACAGCGACGTGCCGGTGTTGGTGTGGAGGGGCGACGCGGATTGACCGCTCCCGGCGCGCGCGTCGTCGGATCGAGCGGCGCGGCACTCTCCTTGCTGGCCAGTTGGCATCACGGCAGGATCGCTCGGCGTGCGCGTGATCGGGCCTGCGCGTGAGCGCCGGGCAGGAATCGCGCATCCGCAGTGATGCAGGCCGACGGGCGGGCCTATGCGCAGGCTCGGCGCGTTCGGATTCCAAGCCACTGCGAGGTCCAAGTGGCGGGCCGAATGGCTCGCCGCCCCGGCACATTGACAAAAAAAGCTACGGATGATGGAGAAATGACAAAAAACTCTGCTGCCTGAGGAAAGGCTTTGCGGACCGCGTTCCGGTGGCGTTGAAGTTCACGCGCCAACGGGCGTCGCGCCGACCAGCATTTCGTTGTCGATGCCGGCTTCGCCGAACTCATTCTCGATCACCGCGATGCGCTGGCCGTGCTGTTCCTTGAGGATGCGGTTGAGCAGCGTGGTCTTGCCGCTGCCGCGGAAGCCGGTGAGGATGGTGACGGGTATCAGCGACATGTTCCGTTCCTTCAGTGCAGCCAGTGGCCGACCAGCGGGATGCAGACCAACCCGGCCACGAGCAGCGAGGATTGCGGCACGAAGCCATCGACATGGCGCCGCCGGTGCAGCAGCGGCATCAGGTCGGCCACGGCGATGTACAAAAAGCTCGCGGCCGCGACGGCCAGCGCGTAGGGCAGGGCGCCGCGCATGCCATCCAGTGCCAGCCAGCCGACCACGCCGCCCAGCACCGAGGCCAGGCTCGACGCGGCGTTGGTCCACAAGGCCTTGCGCCGGCTCCAGCCCACTTCGAGCAGCAGCACGAAGTCGCCCAGCTCCTGCGGGATCTCGTGTGCAACGATGGCCAGCGCCGTCGTCACGCCCAGCCAGGGGTCGGCCAGGAAGGCGGCAGCCAGCAGCACGCCGTCGACGAAGTTGTGCACACCGTCACCCAGCAGCACCACCCAGGCGCTGCCTTCGCTGGGGGCAGCGTGATCATGTTCGTCGCTCCCCGGGTGTTCATGCCGCCACAGCGCGGCGCGTTCGAGCAGGTAGAAACCCACCAGCGCGGCCAGCAGCGTGGCGAACAAGGACTCGAGCCGCTGACAGCTGAGTTCGATGGCTTCGGGCAGGATGTCCAGCAGCGCAGCGGCGAGCATCGTGCCGGCCGCAAAAGCCACCATGCGGCCCAGCGCGTGTCGCGGCAGGCGATAGGCCAGCAGCGCGGCGAGCAGAAGGCTGGCAAGCCCGCCCACAAGACAGGCTGCAACGATGGCCAGCAGGGTGCTCACGATTGGGCCCTACTTGATCGCGTCAGTCAGGCCGCCAGGCCCAGCGGCAACATGCTCCCGCCACTGGTGTGAGGCGGGTGGTGGGGATGAGGCTCACTGCGGCGCTTTCGGCGTCTCGGGCACATAGACCATGCTCCCGTCCTTCAACTGGTAGGCGGTGCCGGCCTTCTGGCCTTCGCCCTCGCCGATCTGCCCGCTGTTCTTGTAGCGCTTGAGTTCGTTCCCCTTCTTCACCAGCATCTCCATGCCGGGCTGGCCGGGGTCCTTGATGACGATGGCGTTCTGCGTGGTGAAGGGGTTGAGCGGGTTCTCGATCACCGCAATCAGCAGCACGGCGATGATCACGAGGAAGACATCGACGATGTTGACGACCGATAGGATCGGGTCGTCACCGTCGTCGTCGTCGAGGATGCTGCCGAGCAGGCGACTAGCGGGCATCGGCCACCTCTGGGGCTGCGTGCAGCAGCGTGTTCAATTCGGCCAGCAGCCAGCGCCTGCGGATCGACAGCACGACGTAGGTCATCGACGCCGCCAGCAACGCCACGATCACGGCCGCAAACGCCACCACCAGGTTCTGCGCCATGCCCTGCGCGTTGCCTGCCGCCACGGCCACCAGCGCCGGGCCCATCGGGATCATGGTGGCCACCAGGCCCAGCATCGGTGCCACCCGGCTTGTGATGCGCAGCGGCTCCAGCAGCTTGAGCACGTGCAGTTCGAGCGCGGCGTCGTTGGCTTGCGGATTCCGCTCCTTCCAGCGCTGCAAAGGCGCGTGGGCGGCCGTGCGGCGGGCCAGGAGGTCGTAGGCCAGCATGCCGACGGTGAACAAGGCATAGACGAACATCGCGCACAGCAGCAGCAGCACCGGCGTCAGGAACAGGCGCGAGGTCTCGTACAGAAAACCTTCGAGGGCGTTCAAGCCGGGGCTCCTTGGGGAAGGGGGAGGGATGAGACAGCGCTGCGTTTCTCGCGGCGGGCGCGCCAGGCTTGCCAAGCGATGCCAGCGGCCACGATGACTGCGATCAGCGTCGCGTAGGCCCACACCAACTGTTCGACAGGCTGCGACCGTGGCACTTCGGCCAGCTGCTGTCCTCGCACCGACTCGGTTGCCTGCGGTGGAGGTGGTGCAGGCGGCTCGGCTTGCGCAGGAGCGGCAGCAGCTGTTGCGGCTGCGGGTGGCTGGCCCGCGGTC